>NZ_JBWQXL010000011.1:0-220279 GCF_056620565.1 Nostoc sp. LEGE 12454 | reverse complement strand
CACGCCTGAACCTGGCGGGTAGGACTTTCACCTACATCTGATTGAGAGTTCAACTCTTGCGAGTTGGTAAGGTTATTTACGGACTGGGTACCGTGATTCACTTACAACGAATCGCACGGGGATTCACAATAGACAATTTAGGGGTGCTGGAATCCATCTTTGCATCTCCCTATAACTCTAGACGCGATAAATCGCTGCCTCTACAATAATCAGTCTTTCGTCTTGACAGCGATTTATCCCGCTTTTGAGTTGATTAGATTTGAAAGAAGGTCGCATACGGGGTTAGAATAACTGAAAAGATGAGGAGAATCAAAGTTTGTGGCGAATATATCCCACATCCCCAAATTACCCATACCACCGTCTCTTTTGGGGTCAGAAGTTGGTTCTTTTACTGAGTATACAGTTACTCAACGAATGCCTGCGATCGCTCGCAAAGTTATCGCTGAAAATAATTTCTCGTCTGAAATTAATACCAGCTTAGAAAACCTGGCAAAAGAATTGCCAGCAGGATATGTGCAACCTCTTTTAAATAAGACTGCTGTAGATTTTTCAGCCTGGAATACATATTTAGAATTATACAAAGGTCAGCGTTGGCTAGATGTTCCTTGGTTTTTTGCCGAAACTTATTTTTTTCGGTTGATTCTAGAAATTACCAATTATTTTCGCCCTGGTGTATCGCAAGGTATCGATCCATTTGAGTTACAAAAGTCTCAAAGTTTAGAAGCATCTTTGGATTCGATTATTCTACTGTGCGATCGCGCTAACAATTGGTTAAATAATTCTCAACTGAAGGAAGAATCAAATCAAACAGCTTTAATAGCGCTGTTATATTTTGCTTTGTGGGAAAATCGAGTTGACTTGAGTTTATGGTCAGCATCCGAGAGCGATCGCAGTCGTTTTGATATTCAAACCCAACTAGCTCATATTTTAGTAAATGATGCCTGCCAAGTCACGGAATTGTTAACCAACTCTCAAGGGGGACGGATTGATTTTGTTGTAGATAATGCTGGTTTTGAACTTGTTTGTGATTTATTTTTAGTAGACTTTTTATTAAGTAGCGGACTGATCGATCGGGTTTACCTACACTTAAAGCCACATCCAACTTTTGTATCTGATGCCATGATTAAGGATGTACATGACACAATAAGTTTTTTAGCCGCTACTAGAAATCAACAACTTACATCCTTTACCCAAAGACTGCAAGACAATATTACATCAGGGCGTTTAGTACTATCTGAAGATTACTTTTGGACATCGCCTTTAGCCTTTTGGGAAATACCCAACTACCTCAAAAATGAGTTAGCCAATGCAAGTTTGGTTATAGTCAAAGGAGATGCCAATTATCGCCGATTATTAGGCGATCGCCATTGGAATTTTACCACCAACATTGCAGATATAGTCTGCTACCTACCCGTTCCAATGGTAGCTCTACGCACCCTAAAGTCAGAAGTAGCAGTTGGTTTAAAACCAGAAGTTATTGAGAAAGTAGCAAAATCTGACTCTTCTTGGTTGACAAATGGACAGTGGGGTGTAATTCAATTGGTGATTTAGGCAATTTTGAAAAATCGAGATAATTTGTAAAAGAAGTATACGTATCTTCACTACTTATAGGGTCGTCTACTCTACCCGTATCACCACAACCAGCTTAGGATAGACTAGAAAAACTTTCTAAGGAAAATGGTAGAAAAAATCACAGCTGTGTTTAATGGCCAAGTGTTCTATCCGGCTGAACCGATCGCACTGCCAATTAATACCCGCGTGCGAATGAGTATTGAAATTTTACCGCCAAGCGAACAGGAAACGGTATCATTTTTGCAAACGGCGCGATCGCTCAACCTCGAAGGGCCGCCTGACTGGTCTGCCAATATAGATAAACATTTGTACAGTAAATAAACTTTTCATGCATTCTGAAGTCTTTCTTGATACATCATTTGCCATTGCCTTATCTGCACCGAGCGATCGCTTGCATGACCGAGCCTTACATTTGGCTAAAATGTTACAAGCAGCAGAAACTCGTTTGGTAACAACACAGGCGGTGATGTTGGAAATTGGCAATGCCTTATCCCAACAACCTTATCGTCAGGCGGCAATCATATTATTAAATTCTCTAGTAGCAGACTCCAAAGTAGAAATTGTTCCCCTTTCCCAAGAACTCTACGAACGTGCTTTTCAGCTATATCGCGAACGAACAGAGAAAGAATGGGGATTTGTCGATTGCGTATCTTTTATTGTTATGCAATATAGCGGCATCACTGAAGCACTGACCGCTGATGAGCATTTTCAACAAGCAGGCTTTCGAGCATTACTGCGAGAAAATTTACCGTAAGGATTGGGGATTGGGCATTAGCTCGTGGTACATGGGGCGTTGGTTATTCACCAATGACAAATGACTAATGACAAATGACAATTAAATATTTCGTTACAATCGGCGTGTGCGTTAAGCATTCAAGAGTTATCAGCCATGAAATTGATTTCCGATCCACCGATTCCTGTGAAAATTCAAAAGATGAAGGAACGGGTGCGGTGGATGCATCCAAGTTTTGTGCAACGGGGAATTGACCAAACCAGTCTAGTTATTGACGATCGCAGGCAGGATAATCCAGAATTTTCCTTTATGGTTATTGGTGATTCCGGCACTAAATCTCATTCTAGACACCACCCCCAACGAAAAGTTGCCGAACTGATGCTTCCTCACCGCGATGATTGCAGCTTTGTGTTGCACACTGGCGATGTCATCTATGTGGTGGGTTCCCAAGAATATTATTCAACAAACTTTATTGAGCCTTACCGGGAATTTATTGTCGGTGGTGACAACCCGAAAGGCATTCCTTACGATCGCATGGTGTTTAATCTGCCGTTCTTGCCAGTCCTTGGTAATCATGATTACTACGATGTACCTTTGATGTACCGTTTATTTACTGGCACAACATCGTCACTGCGTCGCCTGTTCCGCTACAAAGACATCGAGATTGGCTGGCATGGATCGTATCAAGGTAATGCCTATGCACGAGCATTTATGGACTACACTCAGGCGATATCTCCACAAGAGTTAGAACGTCATTTAGATCGGCACTACACCGCTAAGACCGACACAGGGCGCTGTTTGCGTTATGAACCTGGACAGTTTACCCGTTTACCTAATCGCTATTACACCTTTCGTTACGGCGGAATTGACTTTTTCGCACTGGATTCTAATACCTTTAATACACCATCACCTTTACCTGCAACGAAAGAAGGGGAAATTTACCGTCGGGAATTACAAAAGCGTCGCCAGGAAATAGATCGAGAAGAATTGGAGATTTTGAAAATATATGATGGACTCAACCCAGATAAACCCACCGAAGCGGAACAACTTGATGACCTCAGTGCTAAATTAGACCAAATAAACGAAATCAAAATCGACATTGAAAAACAACTAGGATCTCATCAAATGCCTGCGATCGATTTTGAACAACTTGAATGGTTGCGAAGCAGACTAATCGAATCTTGGAACACCTCCGAAGTGCGCGGACGTGTAATCTTTTTCCACCATCCTCCCTACGTCACAGAAGCTACTAAATGGAATCAGGCACAAACCTTGGCGGTTCGCCACCGTTTGCGCTGGGTATTTGAACAAGTGGCAGAAACTCTTGGTACTCTAATTAAAGAACGTCCCATAGTCGATTTGATTTTAAACGGTCACGCTCACTGTTTGGAGCATCTTTGCACAACTGACACCGGATTTGCAGACTCGCATATTAACTGTATTATTTCTGGTGGCAGCGGTCATCGTCCCCGCTATCAACGGCGAGAAGGGACTGAATTGATGGAAACTTTTGCTGAGATTGCAGGTAAACCCACTCGGAAAGTTGCAGATTCAACGCTATTTGTGGGGCGTCATAACTATAATTTCCAAAACCGACTGCCTTATTCATGTGTGCGGATTGATGTTTTGGATGGTAGCCCGCCCAAATTTATCATCAGACCATTGATTACTGAACGGTTTGAACAAGAGTGGCATAACACGGAACTTGAACCTTTTGCGATCTAAACGGGATGCGGCAAGTAATTAAACTACATCATTCCTCATCTCATTTAAAAATAAAATCTCAGTACTGCTGGGTTGCTTTGAGTGGTTCTGTTGGTGTTTTACCAAATGCACCTTTGCATTGAGACAAAAGCTAGGTATATCCTAATCTTAAATAGAGTTACGATCATCTCAAATTATGGCAGGACATAGTAAATGGGCAAATATTAAGCGCCAAAAAGCGGTAGTAGATGCAAAAAGGGGAAAAACCTTCACTCAGTTATCGCGGGCGATTATCGTTGCGGCTAGAAGCGGCGTGCCAGATCCAGCGCTGAATTTTCAACTTCGCACAGCAGTTGACAAGGCAAAGGCTGCGAGTATTCCCAATGATAATATTGAACGAGCGATCGCTAAAGGTGCAGGCACTTTTGGCGGCGATAATGCTACTTTTGAAGCGATTCGCTACGAAGGTTATGGCCCTGATGGTGTAGCGATTTTAATCGAAGCCCTCACAGATAATCGCAATCGCACTGCTGCTGACTTGCGTGTAGCTTTTAGTAAAAATGGTGGCAATCTTGGCGAAGTAGGTTGCGTTAGCTGGATGTTTGACCAAAAAGGCGTTTGTGTTGTGCAGGGTGTAGTTGACGAAGAACAGCTTTTAGAAGCATCACTCGAAGGCGCTGCCCAGTCTTATGAGATGACTGAAGATGAGATGGCTGAGGTATTTACTGATATTGGGAATTTAGAAACCCTTAGCCAGACACTCAAAAATCAAGGCTTTAAGGTAACTGATGCCGAATTGCGCTGGATTCCTAGTAATAGTGTAGAAGTTACCGATCCCGATCAGGCACGATCGCTTTTCAAGTTAATTGATACTCTAGAAAGCTTGGATGACGTGCAAAATGTCACAGCTAACTTTGAAATATCAGAAGAATTGATGTCTATCACCATTTCCTAATCAAAATTAACCCAAGTATCATAGCCAAATTACAGTTATTTGGATGATGTCCAGATTGTTACATTTAAGATTGAAATACCAGCAAGTATTTTTTAGCAAAGTATTCCATGTAAGTCCATACGATTCGATTAAGCTTTTTTGATGAAAATTCTAGATTGTAGAGACAGCGATTTATCGCGTCTCTCGCCTTAACCGAGTAAATCCTATATTTGACGAATGTAAAAATAGACATGAAAGGTTCATCTCAATTACAAACTTATGACATACGTCTATTGGATAGTTAAATTGTTGATTACCTAATGAGGATTTTTCAAGTGAATAAGTTTGCTAAAGCTTTACTTTTGGCTCTAATTTTTGCTGCACCTGTAACCGCTTTTGCATCTCAAGCTCAAGCTAAAACTATCCGTCATACTAGCGTAAAATCTGCTAAAGTTCATCACATTAAACATCACAGACATCATACTAAAAAACTAGCTCATAAACACTTATAAATAGTTACTATTAGTCGTAAAAGTTTTTAGTAGCTCTGTAATTAAGTTTAGTGTTGGTTTCTCTGAACAAAAACTGTATTATTTAACCCCGCTGGAATCCCTACCAATCAGCGGGTTTTTTTAATTAACTTGCTCAAGGGTGCGATCGTATAAAAATCAAAGTTAAAGTGATCGCAAAATATAATTAGTAGCAATCGTTTTGCATAAAAAAGGCTCAAGCATTTTTGCCTGAGCCTTTTCTAAATTTAATTAAGCTTAGTAGCGGTTGTTGCTGCGATTGTAGCCGCCGCCACCACCACCACGGTTTCCACCAAAGGAACCACCACTTCTGTCTTCTTTAGGCTTGGCTTTATTTACCTTGAGGTCGCGACCAAGCCATTCAGCACCATCAAGAGCTTCAATAGCTTTTGCTTCTTCATCTTCTGAACTCATTTCCACGAAAGCAAAGCCGCGTAAACGACCTGTTTCACGGTCAGTGGGTAGTTGAACACGCTTTACAGCACCATATTCTGCAAATACAGCACTCAGCGCATCTTGTGTAACATCATAGGAGAGGTTACCTACGTAAATTGACATCAAATGTCTCCAAAATCATAAGTTTGTAGAGATTTAGATTTCGGAGAGAAGTCTGTAATACCAAAAGGAAAAAGCCTGTCAATACTAAAATCAAACACTGTCGCCGAATTAATTCTCATTTCACTTCCCATGATGACATAACAACCAATTTTCTGGGTAAAAGTTTGAAAAACTGTTATAAAAAGTTATATAGGTGGTTAATAGCTAGATGCTGGCTGGTCTAAAAACGGGTGAGGCTCTAGTGAACCGCACCCAGGAGATCGACTAATCCACTCTCTTTTCTAAATATTGACCAATCATCAACTGCTCGCCAGCACGGGAGATGATGGTTTGTCTGGTGCGGTATTTGCTACCAATTAGCTTTAACTCTTCTTCAAACACAGAACCGTTGTACTCAGTTCGCAAACACATTGTTTTAGGGTTAGAGAAATAATACTGAGCGGTAACTGGTTTGGATATGGCAAAACCGCGATCGCGATACAAAATGTTTCCTAAAGCTCCAAATATTGTTGAACCTTGCGACTCTTTCCTGTCCTTTAGCACATCCATACTTTCCCATGTAACTGCTGCACCACAGATCAAACTACCTGTATCAGGCAAATCGTGCATCTGAGCTAGGTTTTGCAATTCATCACAGCCTTGGTTGAGAAAATGGATCGTAACTATACTCTCCATCTCCTTAGTTTCTCCCTTGGGTAGGGTGTAGTAGCGCCGTTGCGATCGCCACTTACCCTCTGATTCCTGGAAAAATTCGGAAATCTGGGCTTCGTCAGCAGTTTGGGCAATTTTTAGCAATGATGTCACTTGTAACTTTCCTGACTAATATTGATGGCTGTAATATATATCGCCCTTTTCTTGGCTGTATATGCGATGTCTACGACGGGCTACGCCTACGCTCGACCGAAATATTACAGCGTCAAAAAAGCAACTTATGTTTACTATTCTTAATATATTTGATCGACCGTAAAAATTACTAGGCATTTGGCTATATTAAATCTGGTTAGATCAGCCTAAGTATAGTTACTTAGTACTGCCCAGATTAGAAGTAGGGGTGTAAAAGTCCCGTATCTTCAGTAAATACAAGTTTTCTACTAAGGGCAGATTGCAAGAAATTTAAAAATATTTATACTGAATTAAGAATTGCATCGGCAGCCAAAAAGCGGCCGACTCAATTTAATGAGTTAAAGTGGTGAGAATTTTTGAAAATAAAAAGTAATTTTTGATACAAAGTTCTGCAAGAAGATAGCCAATTGACTCTCGCCGCTTTTCACTATTCATAATGTCTCAAAATTACTTGGTAATGCACGGCTGTTTAACCCAAAAAGCTCCCCAAATACAAGAAAAATAAATGATTTTGGACAGAAATAAGCCGCACAAGCAGGCGAAAATCTCACCTTTGGCAGCCGCTAACCAGGTAATTAATACCCAGTTAAATTCAGTTGTGAAGACTGATGTGGCTGTTGCAGATACAAAGAGTAGCGTTGACACAAAGGTGTCTTCCCCTTTTGCATCCATATTATTGATTCCCTGTTTGCTGGGCATAGGACTGCTGACAGCGAATTGTGGAGCGCTACCCAAGGAAGAACCAGCTGATGCACAATCTCAGAGTCCTGGTAGGGGACAACGTGGTGGTGCAACGGCTGTAGATGCGGCGATCGCTCGAACTGATACGCTGCAAACACAGCCAGAATACACAGGTAATACAACACCCTTCCGAATTGTGTCACTGCGATCGCAAGTAGAAGCTCGGTTGTTGGCTTTGAACTTAGATGTGGGCGATGCAGTAAAGCTTGGGCAAAACGTCGGGCGCTTAGATGATGCCATCCTTTCGACCGAATTAAAGCAAGCAGAAGCAGAACTAGCAGCTCTCAAATCAGAAGTAGCTAGGGCAAATAATCAGGTAAGCAATGCTCGTGCAGACGTAGAACGGGCACGGCTAGAAGTGGTACAAGCCCAGGCAGACTCAGAACGGCAGCAGAGGTTGTTCAAAGCTGGAGCGATCGCTGAACAAACTGCCCAGCAATCCCGTACCCAGGCAAGAACAGCCGCCCAAGCACTCCGGGCAGCTCAGGAACAAGTTCGGACAGAACAGCAAGCCGTCGCAGCCGCCCAAGGTAGAGTACTTGCTCAACAAGCATTGGTTGCTCAAACCAAAGAGCGTAGGTCTTATGCTCGGCTGGTATCTCCGATCGCTGGCGTAGTTACAGAAAAGGTGACAGAACCAGGCAACCTGCTGCAAGCAGGTAGCGAAGTTTTGAAAATTGGCGACTTTAACCGTGTCAAAGTCGTCGTCCAAGTTTCCGAATTAGAACTGGCACAAATTCAAGTTGGGCAGTCTGTACAAGTCCGTTTAGATGCCTTCCCCAAAGAAACATTAATTGGCAGAGTTACGCGCATTTCCCCCGCTGCCGACGCCACAGCTCGCTTGATACCTGTAGAAGTAGTGATTCCCAACACTCAAGGTAAGATTGGCAGCGGACTACTGGCGCGAGTCAATTTTGAAAACCAGAGACAACAACGGGTAGTAGTGCCGCAAACAGCTATTCAAAAACAAGCCGGGGCAGCAAAGGTAGCACAGAAAGAGCAAGAAAAGTCATCGGGGACGCTATTTGTGGTGAAAGACACAGATGGTAAGACGAAAGTAGCGACGCGTGCTGTCACCTTAGGACAAAAGGCTGATGGCAAAGTGGAAATTTTATCCGGCTTGCAAGCGGGAGAGCGCTATGTTGTTCGTAGTGGTAAGCCGTTAAAAGAAGGTGACACTGTAAGTCTTTCAATTCTTTCAGAAAAGTAATAGTAAGGTGAGCAATAATCACCATACCAATGAAAAAAGTACTCAGTAGTCAGCACTTAGCACTTATCACTTAGTATCATGCAACAGGCAAATAATAATGGCAATGGCGGATTTAGCCTTAGTGCGATCGCTATCCGCCAACACATTGGCACACTCATGCTCACTGTGGCAGTAATTGTCATTGGGGTATTTTTTCTCACAACTATCCAAGTCGATCTCCTACCGGCTATTACCTATCCGCGAATTGGCGTCCGGCTAGAAGCCCCTGGTATTTCACCAGAAGTAGCAGTAGATGAAATCACCAGACCTTTAGAAGAAGCTTTACGGGCAACCGAGAATGTAGTGCAAGTTTTTTCCCGCACCCGTGAAGGACAAGTCAGCCTCGATTTGTACTTCCAACCAGGGGGCGATATTGACCAAGCCCTAAACGATGCTACTGCTGCTTTTAACCGAGGTCGGGGACAACTACCAGATACGATAGAGGAGCCGCGCTTATTCAAAGTCGATCCTTCTCAATTGCCGGTTTATGAATTGGCGCTGACATCTGCCTCGTTACAAGGGAAAGATTTACGCGTATTTGCTGATGAAGAGTTAACGCGTGAACTCAGTGTAGTACCAGGAGTCGCTTCTGTTGACGTATCCGGGGGTGCTGAGGAAGAAGTACGAGTACTTATTGACTTGAACCGATTGCAAGCTTTGGGTGTCGGGTTAAATGATGTCTTAGATGAATTAACAGCACGTAACCAAGATACTTCTGGGGGTCGGATTCTGGGGCAAAATTCCGAGCCATTGACTCGGACTGTCGGACGTTTCCAAAATGCCAAAGAAATTGAAAACCTTTCCTTGGAAGTTTCTTCTCCTGCTCGTGCTAATACCACTAATAGTAGTAATACCACTAGCACTACCACTACTACTCCTGCACCTTCCCGCCGCGTCTACTTGCGAGACTTTGCAGAGGTAATTGACGATACAGAAGAACAACGAGTATTTGTTTACCTCAACCGTCAGCCTGCGGTAAAATTTTCAATCCAAAAGCAGCCTGAAGCCAACACAATTAGCGTTGTAGATGCTGTTAAGCGGCGAATTGAACAATTACGGCAATCGGGTTTAATTCCAGCAGACATGACCTTGAGTCCCACCACAGATGAATCTGTCTTCATCCGTAATTCTTTAAATGATGTCATCTTTTCGGGGATTTCTGGGGCATTGTTAGCAGCGGCAGCAGTGTTGTTATTTTTGGGATCGTTCAGGCAAACATTTATTATCAGTTTGACGATTCCGCTGTGTACTCTGGCAGCGATCGCTCTAATGAAAATATTTGGCTTGACTTTGAATGTATTCAGTTTAGCCGGTCTGACATTAGGAGTCGGCCAAGCAATTGATACATCGGTTGTGATCTTGGAGAACATTTCCGAAAAAACAGGGATGACTCCCAATCAGAGAGAGATGGAGGCAGGGGAGCAGATAAGCCGAGGAGCAGAGGGGAAGGGGAGAAATTCAAGATTCTTTATTGATAGTGCGATCGCAGCTTCCCAAGAAGTAGAATCTGCTTTAGTTGCTGCTACAGGAGCCAACTTAGTTTCTGTAGTGCCATTCCTCTTAATTGGTGGCTTTATTGCACTGCTATTTAATGAACTGATTCTGACAATTAGCTTCGCAGTTGCAGCATCCCTTGTCGTCGCCATCACAGTAGTACCGATGCTGTCTTCTCGACTCTTGGGAATTCGCTGGTCTAGTCGGATTAGTGAATTTTGGCTACTTAGACAGTTTAATCACCGATTTGAAGATGCGACGCGGGGATACGGTAACTTCTTAACCAAGGTTTTACGCTATCGACTCCTCGTCGTTATTGCTGCTTTGGTAATTTTAGGCGGCAGTAGCTTCTTTATGTTTGGTCAAATTCCCCAAGAAATTTTACCCCGGATAAGTACTGGTCAAGCTACCTTAAGAGCGCAGTTTCCTCCCGGTACACCTTTAGCAACTTCTGAAAAAGTTATGCAAATTGTCGATGACATTTTGCTAAAACAACCAGAAACCGAGTCTGCTTTCACAACTGTGGGTGGTTCTTTGTTTGGTAGCAATACTACAGAGAATCCTTTACGTGCCAGTAGCACCATCAATCTAAAACCAGGCACAGATGTCGAAGCCTTCGTCAAAAAAGTAACTCAGGAATTTAACAAACTCAACTTAGCAGGAATTCTGCTACGCCTCAATCCTGGTCAGGTGCGGGGTTTAATCTTAAGTAATTCTCCAGTGCAAGGGTCAGAAGTTGACGTGATTCTGCAAGGTGAGAATGAAGAAAACTTAACCCAAGCAGGCGCCCAAGTGCTGCAAGCATTGCAGGAAAGGGCAAAATTAGCGACATTCCGACCAGATGCTGACCCCCGACAACCGGAAATCCAAATTCGCCCCGACTGGGAGAGGGTTTCGGCTTTAGGGTTGAGCGCTCAACAAATTGGTGCAACAGTTCAAACAGCAATTGAAGGTTCAGTTCCCACGCAAATTCAACGCGGTAATCGTTTAGTAGATGTGCGGGTGCAGCTAAATAAGGAAGCGATTGCGCGTCCTTCCCAGCTAGAACAATTACCGCTATTTACAGAAAACAATCAACTAATCCGCCTTTCAGACGTTGCGAACATTCAAGAAGGTCAAGCGCCTGGTGAGGTGCAACGGATTAATCAGCGTCAAGCTTTTATTGTGGCAGGTAATCTGAGCGAGGGAGCTAGTCTGGGTGAAGCGATCGCAGAAGTCAACGAAGTACTTAAAGATGTAGACTTACCTGATGGCGTTTCAATTGTGCCTAGTTCTGCCCAAGAAACTAATCAGCAACTTCAGGATGCTTTAAAAACTTTGGGGGCGTTGGCAACGTTCTTAATCTTTGTAGTCATGGCGGTACAATACAATTCCCTGATTGACCCATTGGTAATTATGTTCACCGTACCACTGGCGTTAGCTGGAGGAATTTTTGGACTTTACATTACCCAAACTGCAATTGGCGCAACTGTAATTGTTGGTGTCGTCTTGCTGGTGGGAATTGTGGTAAACGCAGGGATTCTCATGGTAGAACTAGCGAACCAAATTCGGGATGAAATTGGTTGTACTCGCCAAATTGCCATTATGAAAGCTGCTCCTCAACGCTTGCGGCCAATTATCATGACCACAGTCACCACTATCTTAGGACTGTTCCCTTTAGCATTGGGTATTGGCGAAGGTTCTGAGTTTTTGCAGCCTTTAGGGATTGTAGTTTTCTTTGGGATGGCGATCGCAACGATGCTGACATTATTTATCATCCCCTGTTTTTATATTCTGCTGCACGATTTGCTAGGTGGAAATTGGGCGAAACCAGTGTTAATCCGGTTGCGTGGAGTTACGAAAAAATTTATTAGCTAATGAGCATTTAAGTTGCACATAGCGCAATACCGATTTTACTGGCGATCGCGATCGCTGTTTGTTTCTGGAATGGTTATAAATAGACAACCGTTTGCCATAGTCTCTAAACCTTATAACCATTTCAGATATCCACTTAGATATCATCCCTGTTCTAACCAAGCCAGCTCTTCTTCAATGCTAAAAACAAAGTTTTCCAAAGTTTATGACGCTTAGGGTCAACAAAACGATAATCTTGGCTGAGTAAGTGAATAAAAACTAATACCTCACTGCAAAGCATTCTTTCTTGTTTGTGATTTTTGTGCTTGAAAGCTTATGCTGATCCGCCCCGCCACAATCACTGACGTACCCGCAGTTTTACCAATGGTTGCCAAAATTTGTGCTTTGCATGAGTCTTGGGATTCTGGTAAGTATGGTTTTCTACCGCATCCAGAACAGCGTTATGAGAAATGGTTGACGCGTTTGGCAAATAGCGATGGCTTCGCCGACGCTTCCAGCGTACGCAGTATATTTCTAGTATCCGAAAATGAAGGGCAAATTGTAGCTTTTCTGGTAGCAACAGTTGAGCGAGAAATACCAATTTATCGGTTACAGGAATTTGCTTTTATTCATGATATCTGGGTAGAGGCGGAATATCGCCAAAAAGGAATTGCCCGGCAGATGGTAATGCTAAGTATTGAACGCTTTCGTCAGATGGGTATCAAGCAAATTCGTCTAGATACAGCAATTGCTAACGAGGCTTCACGGCGGTTATTTGCATCTTGTAGTTTTCGATTCAGCATTATTGAAATGCTGATTGAATTGAGTCATTAGTCATAAGCTAATGACTAATGACTAATGACAAAGGACTAACTAGCTAACAGAGTTTTTTCTAGAGAAGTCCAACGGAAAGAGCGATCGCCACCCCTCTCAATGATTACTCTCACTCGTGGTTCTAGTTGAGGCAAATTCGTTAAATACTCAAGTTCCTCATTAGAAAGAATATGCCCTTCAATAATCCACAAGACCAGCCCCTTTGACTTTGGTGGTAGCTGTTCTAGATGAGAATTAAGAATTGGCGGCAAATAGTACACATGACCCACTGCGGCACCGCTACCAGTGCTTTTTTTCCCAAGATGAGGAGGTCTGACTCCATGAATTCTTGTGAGATACGCAGCTACATCACCCAGTCCTTTAGCAGTAATGTGAAGGGTAGTATAGCCAGCTGCCCGTAGTCGGCGCTGATATCGACCTTCATAACCCCCTTCCAGAGGTACATACACTCCAAGAGCGCCAAACTTTTCCAGATCGCGGATTAAACCGTTGCCAGTGGTAATTAGTGCCATAGATTTTCGTCTTATCCCACTTAGATATCTCTATTATTTACCCTGAACCGATAGATTAAAAGCATTTTTTTTGGGTATTGGGCATTGGGTACAAGAGGCAGAGGTGCGGAGGGGCAGAGGGGCAGAGGGGAAAGAACTTACTGCAAGTTCTCCCCTGCTCCCCTGCTTCCCCTGCCTCCCCTGCCTCCCCTGCCTCTCCCGCTCCCCTGCTCCCTTGCTTCTTCCCCACTCCCTAAAAATAGCTCTATAAATTACTGGACAAACATAAATAAATAATTTATATTATTAGATTGTGACCAAACACGCAAATTAGGTTGACTTTTTACTGTCATTCTGGGGTAGTGTTAGCATCAAAAACTGATGACTTAATCCAAATTGGATAATCTAACTCAGAGCGATCGTAGACTGGTAAACTAAGAAAGCTTTCAGGTCAACATTAGAGCTTATGGAAGAATAACTAAAGTTAATCCTAAGCTCCAAGGTACGTTTACTCCTGTGCCTCAAAAAAAAGCAGGCAAAAGCTTAAACAATAGTTTAAGGTGTTTAAGGAAGTAAAACTGAGCAGCAATGTTGGTTTCATGGCATTACGTGAGTCTCAGTTAACGGATACTGGGCGGTAACAACCGCTTAAGTCCAACTGCAACACGGCAGTAGCCAATCTCCGGGAAGCCGCCCTTCGGGCGTGTACAAATCGGAAAACCCGCCGACAGCGCTGCCTCCAGAAAGTGCCAGAGCAATTGCTTGGACAAAAGCATTGCTGCACACAGCTTAAAGCTGTAGCGCCTTGCATTGATTCCAGAAGTTACTCCTTCCCAACGGGAAGAGACTTGTGGCTGTTCTGGTGATCTAATGAGTGAAGCTAAACAGATTCACCAAGCAGTAAGGACACGGTTTGTTGTGTCCGAAAGCATTTGGAGCGGTTTATTGAAGCCATTCCAAATTTCGCAGGCTAACCCAGCCTAAACTGATGCGTACAAAGCGTGTCCTCTAAAGTCCAATTCCAAGGTCAGCAAGTAGAAAGGAGAACCAGTTACTGTGTCTGTAGGTATTCTCGGCACCAAGCTGGGCATGACTCAAATATTTGACGAAGCAGGAGTATCTATTCCTGTAACTGTCATTCAAGCAGGGCCATGCACTGTTACACAAGTTAAAACGAAAGAAACCGACGGTTACTTTGCCATTCAAGTTGGTTATGGCGAAGTCAAACCCAAGGCACTAAACAGACCATTATTGGGTCATTTGGCTAAATCATCTGCCCCAGCATTGCGTCACTTAAATGAATATCACACTGATAGCTCTAGTGATTATGCTTTAGGTCAAGAGATTAAAGCAGATATTTTTAGCGCGGGTCAAATTGTCGATGTCGTCGGTACAAGCATCGGTCGCGGCTTTGCGGGAAACCAGAAGCGCAACAACTTTGGTCGCGGGCCAATGTCACACGGTTCCAAAAACCACAGAGCGCCGGGTTCTATTGGTGCTGGTACAACACCAGGTCGTGTCTATCCAGGTAAGCGGATGGCAGGTCGTTTGGGTGGAAAACGTATTACAATCCGCAAACTGACCATAGTGCGAGTCGATCCAGAACGCAACTTATTGCTAATTAAAGGAGCTATTCCTGGTAAACCAGGCGCTCTAGTAAGTGTTGTACCTGCAAAAACAGTGGGATAGTCAAAAGTCATTAGTCAGTAGTCAGTAGTCATTGGCTAAGGACAAAAGACAAATGACAAATGACAAATGACAAAGGACAGATAACAAAGATGGTTGAAAGCGTAGTTAAAAATTGGCAAGGAGAACAGGTCGGTGAGACGACCTTCGAGTTGCGCGTTGCCAAAGAAGGAACAGCGTCTCATATTGTGCACCGCGCCTTAGTACGGCAATTGACCAATGCTCGTCAAGGAAATGCCAGCACAAAAACTCGTGCTGAAGTCAGAGGTGGCGGTCGTAAACCTTGGCGGCAAAAAGGTACTGGTCGCGCTCGTGCAGGGTCTATTCGTTCACCATTGTGGCGTGGTGGTGGTGTGATCTTTGGGCCAAAGCCTAGAGACTTCGACCTGAAATTGAACCGCAAAGAGCGACGTTTAGCACTGCGGACAGCATTTGTCGGTCGTATTGACGACTTGATCGTAGTAGAAGAATTTAGCACCGAGCTATCTCGCCCGAAGACTAAAGAATTAGTGGCAGCGCTTGCCCGTTGGGGAATAGTACCAGAAAGCAAGGCACTGTTAATTTTGTCTGAAATTGCGGATACAGATAATGTTTATTTATCAGCCCGCAACATTGAAAATTTAAAACTAATTGCAGCTGACCAGCTAAATGTTTTTGATTTACTGCACGCTGACAAAATTGTAGTTACGGCATCAGCCCTAGAAAAAATTCAGGAGGTCTACAGTGCCTAGCTTTGACCCCCGCGACCTTGCTGACTTAGTACGTCGCCCAATCGTCACCGAAAAAGCGACCATCTTGATGGAGCAAAACAAGTACACCTTTGAAGTAATTCCAAAGGCATCAAAGCCAGAAATCAAGGCTGCGATCGAAGACTTGTTTCAGGTCAAGGTTGTAAAAGTCAACACCATCCTACCACCGCGTAAAAAGCGGCGCGTTGGTAAATTTATTGGTTATAAACCCCAATATAAGCGAGCAATTGTCACCGTCGCACCTGGGGATGAAGACAAGATTAGACAAGTTCTATTCCCAGAAGTCTAAAAAAGTTGTGAGTTAGGAGTTAAGAGTTAATGAACTCAAAACTCAAAACTCAGCAACGCCAGTTACTACAACGGAGGGAACCTCCGCAACGCACTGGCTCCTCAGCACTTAGCACTCAGCACTTAAAAATATGGGTACCCGTTCTTATCGCCCTTATACCCCCAGCACTCGCCAAGTTACAATCTCTGACTTTGCGGAAATTACCAGAACCGAGCCAGAAAAATCCTTAACAACCTCGAAGCATCGCGCTAAAGGTCGGAATAATCACGGGCGGATAACTAGTCGTCGCCGGGGTGGCGGACATAAACAGCTTTATCGGATCATCGATTTTAAAAGGGATAAACATAATATTCCTGCCAAAGTCGCAGCAATTGAATACGATCCTAACCGCAATGCCAGAATTGCCCTTTTGTATTACCAAGACGGCGAGAAACGGTACATCCTTCACCCCAACGGGTTGAAAGTTGGAACAATAATTGTTTCTGGTCCTGAAGCTCCCTTTGAAGATGGTAATGCTTTACCACTCTCGAAGATTCCTTTAGGTACTAGTGTTCACAACGTAGAATTCACTCCTGGTAAAGGTGGTCAAATTGTACGTGCTGCTGGTGCTAGTGCCCAAGTCGTGGCAAAAGAAGGTAATTACGTAACTCTCAAGTTACCTTCAGGAGAAGTCCGCTTGATTCGACGCGAGTGCTACGCCACCATTGGGCAAGTAGGCAACACCGATGCGAGAAACCTGAGTGCAGGTAAAGCCGGACGAAATCGCTGGAAAGGTCGCCGTCCTAAGGTTAGAGGTAGCGTCATGAACCCAGTGGATCACCCACATGGTGGTGGTGAAGGTAGAGCGCCTATCGGTAGATCGGGGCCTGTTACACCTTGGGGTAAACCCACATTGGGTGCGAAGACACGCAATCGCAAGAAACTTAGCAGCAAGTTGATTGTGCGTCGTCGTCGTAAGTCTTCTAAACGCGGTCGCGGTGGTCGTGAATCTTAAAGAGTTAGAAGTTATGAGTTATGAGTTATGAGTTGAATCTAACTTATTAACTCCTCACTCCTAACTCCTCACTCCTAATTCCTAAATCCTAAATCCAAAATTGAACTATGGGTCGTTCTCTAAAAAAAGGTCCTTTCGTTGCGGATCATCTCCTAAAGAAAATTGAAAAGCTCAACGACAACAACAGAAAAGAAGTTATTAAAACTTGGTCAAGAGCTTCGACAATTTTGCCTCTAATGGTAGGGCATACCATAGCTGTTCACAACGGACGCCAACACGTTCCCGTTTTTGTAAATGAACAGATGGTAGGACATAAGTTGGGTGAATTTGCCCCGACACGCACCTACAGAGGTCATGGAAAAAGCGACAAAAAAGCAGGTAGGTAGTTATTAGTCATTGGTCATTTGTCATTTGTCATTGGTCATTAGTTATTCGCTTTCGACAAAAGACAAAGGATAAAGGACGAAGGACGAAGGACAAAATTGGAGAAAATTATGGCTACTAATACTACTGAAGTAAAAGCGATCGCTCGTTTTATCCGCATCTCGGCTTACAAGGTGCGTCGGGTACTCGATCAAATCCGCGGACGATCTTACCGAGAAGCGTTAATCATCCTGGAATTCATGCCTTATCGCGCCACTGAACCCATATTGAAGGTTCTCAGAAGCGCTGCTGCCAATGCCGAACACAACGCTGGGTTAGATCGGACTCAACTAGTGATTACTCAGGCTTATGCCGATCAAGGACCACCGTTGAAGCGCTTCCAACCAAGAGCGCAAGGTCGAGCTTACCAAATTCGCAAGCCGACGTGTCATATTACCGTAGCTGTTGCAGCTGCTCCAGAAAAATAAGCACGTTTACCCAATAAATTGCGTAAAGTAAGAAATTTTAGAGGAAGCATTTGTGGGACAAAAGATTCATCCAGTTGGTTTTCGCCTGGGTATTACACATGAACATCAATCCCGTTGGTTTGCTGTTCCCGATCGCTATCCAGAACTTCTACAAGAAGATTACAAACTCCGTCAATACATAGAACAAAAGCTGGGTAGACAGGCTCAAAATAACGCCGGAATTTCCGAAGTGCGGATTGAGCGCAAAGCTGACCAAATCGACTTAGAAGTACGCACAGCTAGACCTGGGGTAGTAGTGGGTCGCGGTGGACAAGGTATTGAATCCTTACGTACCGGACTCCAAGGATTATTGGGTAGTAATCGCCAAATTCGCATTAACGTAGTTGAAGTTCAACGAGTTGATGCTGATGCCTACTTAATTGCCGAATACATTGCTCAACAATTGGAACGCCGGGTTTCCTTTCGGCGGGTAGTGCGCCAATCGATTCAACGCGCCCAACGCGCTGGTGTCCAAGGTATTAAAATCCAAGTTAGCGGTCGCCTCAACGGTGCGGAAATTGCCCGGACAGAATGGACTCGTGAAGGTAGAGTACCTTTACATACCTTACGGGCTGACATTGACTACTCTTATTGCACGGCAAAAACTGTTTACGGCATTTTGGGTATCAAAGTATGGGTGTTTAAGGGAGAAATTATTCCTGGACAGGAACCAGATCCACTACCACCAGCAAGCCGCGATCGCGAACGTGACCCCCGCGATCGCGATCGAGAACCCCGTCGCCGTCAACAACAACGTCGTCGCCAGCAATTTGAAGACCGCTCAAATGAAGGATAAATCGTCATTAGTCATTAGTCATTAAGTCATTAGTAAATGGCAGATGACAAATGACAAAGGACAAATGACAAATGACAAGTAAGAAACCATGTTAAGCCCTAGAAGAACTAAATTCCGCAAACAACAGCGGGGACGGATGGAAGGACTAGCCAGCCGTGGTAGTACCCTCAACTTCGGTGATTTTGCACTCCAAGCGCAAGAACCTGCTTGGATTACCTCGCGTCAAATCGAGGCTTCCCGTCGGGCAATGACTCGTTATATTCGTCGGGGTGGACAAATCTGGATTCGGATTTTCCCTGATAAACCAGTAACCATGCGTCCTGCTGAAACCCGGATGGGTTCCGGTAAAGGTAATCCAGAGTTTTGGGTAGCTGTAGTCAAGCCGGGACGGATTTTGTTTGAAATCGGTGGAGTTTCTGAAGAAATCGCTCGTGAAGCGATGCGTTTGGCTTCATTTAAATTGCCCATCAAAACTAAGTTTATTGTGCGCTCTCAACCACAGGAGCAGGAGTAGCTTATGCCTCTTCCCAAAATTTCAGAAGCTAGAGAATTAAGCGACGAGAAGCTCTCTGATGAAATTGTCGCGATCAAAAGACAACTATTTCAGTTGCGCTTGCAAAAAGCCACCAGACAACTAGAAAAGCCCCATCAGTTCCGACAATTGCGCCACCGCCTAGCCCAATTGCTGACGCTAGAAACAGAACGCAAACGGGCAGTAAGTCAATCGGCTAAAGAAGAAAAGTAGGAGATTATGGCAGTTAAAGAACGAGTTGGCTTGGTAGTGAGCGATAAAATGCAAAAAACTGTGGTAGTCGCCATAGAAAACCGCGCTCCTCACCCCAAGTACGGCAAGATTGTGGTTAACACCCAACGATATAAAGTTCACGACGAAGAAAATCAGTGTAAAGTAGGCGATCGCGTTCGCATTCAGGAAACTAGACCCCTGAGTAAAACCAAGCGCTGGAAAATCACAGAAGTCCTGAACGTCAAGCCTACTTAAACCTCATCGTTGTTAGTTTCTAACAACATTACAAGGGAGAATAATTGTGATTCAACCCCAGACTTACCTGAATGTCGCAGATAATAGCGGCGCCCGCAAACTGATGTGCATCCGCATCTTAGGCGGAGGCAACCGTCGTTATGGTTTTATCGGCGATAAAATTATCGCAGTTGTCAAAGATGCTACACCCAACATGGCTGTTAAAAAGTCTGATGTTGTGGAAGCAGTAATTGTCAGGACTCGGAAAGCTGTAAATCGTGACAGCGGCATGAGTATTCGCTTTGATGATAACGCCGCTGTAATCATCAACAAAGACGGTAATCCCAGAGGCACACGGGTTTTTGGCCCAGTTGCACGGGAACTGCGCGATAAAAACTTTACTAAAATTGTTTCTCTGGCTCCGGAGGTGCTTTAATGGCAACCAAACAGGGTACGCCCAAAGTATTCCACAAAATGCACGTCAAAACTGGCGACACTGTACAAGTGATTGCTGGTAAAGACAAAGGAAAAGTTGGCGAAATTACTCAGGCACTTCCCCAACTGAGTAAAGTTATCGTCAAAGGTGTCAACATTAAAACTAAGCACGTCAAACCACAGCAAGAAGGGGAATCAGGGCGAATTATTACCCAAGAATTCCCGATTCATAGCTCCAACGTAATGCTTTATTCCACCAAGCAAAACGTTGCCAGTCGTGTTGGTTACACCTTTACCTCAGAAGGTAAAAAGGTCAGAAAACTCAAGAAAACTGGCGAAATTCTAGATAAATAGTCATTAGTCATTGGTCATTAGTCATTTAGTTATTAGTAAAAAGACAAATAACAAAAGACAAAGGACAAATAACAAAGGACAATAAAAGTTCCCTGACCAAGCCCAGGGATATCAGGACAAAAAACTATGCCGACAACAAGACTCAAAACCTTATATCAAGAGACAATCGTCCCCAAACTGATTAATCAGTTTCAATATACCAACGTTCATCAAGTACCGAAGTTGGTAAAGGTTACGATTAACCGAGGTTTGGGTGAAGCAGCTCAAAATGCGAAGTCTCTAGAGGCATCCATCAACGAAATTGCCCTGGTAACAGGTCAAAAACCAGTGGTGACACGGGCGAAAAAGGCGATCGCTGGCTTTAAGATTCGTCAAGGGATGCCTGTGGGGATCATGGTGACACTCAGAGCCGAACGGATGTATGCCTTTTTCGATCGATTAGTTAGCCTGTCACTACCCAGAATTCGAGATTTTCGCGGCGTTAGCCCTAAAAGCTTTGACGGACGCGGTAACTACACTTTGGGTGTGAGAGAACAGCTAATTTTTCCAGAAGTCGAATACGACAGCATCGATCAAGTGCGTGGGATGGATATTTCCATCATCACCACAGCAAAAAACGACGAAGAGGGACGCGCCTTACTTAAAGAATTAGGAATGCCCTTTCGCGATCAGTAAGTTCATCTATAGAGGGAACGATGGCGGCTAACGACACAATTGCAGATATGCTGACGCGCATCCGCAATGCCAACCTGGCGCGGCATCAAACTACACAAGTGCCAGCTACAAAATTGACCCGAAGCATTGCCAAAGTGCTACGGGAGGAAGGCTTTATTGCTGAAATCGAAGAAGCAGAAGAAGGGGTAAAACGCAATCTGGTGATTTCCCTGAAATACAAGGGAAAAAACCGTCAGCCTCTGATCACCGCCTTAAAGCGGGTAAGTAAGCCTGGCTTGCGTGTTTATTCAAATCGAAAAGAATTACCAAGGGTACTAGGCGGCATTGGCATTGCCATTATTTCTACATCCAGTGGCATTATGACTGACCGCGAAGCGCGGCGTCAGAACTTGGGTGGCGAAGTACTTTGTTACGTTTGGTAGTCATTGGTCATTAGTCATTTGTCATTAGTGAAAGACAAAGGACAAAGGACAAATAACAAAGGACAAAAAGTCATGTCACGTATTGGTAAACGTCCAATTACTATTCCCGCCAAAGTTCAAGTGGCGATCGATGGTACGAATATTGTGGTGAAAGGCCCGAAAGGAGAACTTTCTCGCACTCTTAGAGATAATGTCTCACTCTCTCAAGAGGGGGAAATATTACACGTAAATCGTCGGGATGAAACTCGTACCTCAAAGCAACTGCACGGCTTGAGTCGCACTTTAGTTGCCAACATGGTCGAGGGAGTTTCCCAAGGTTTTCAGCGCCGTTTGGAAATTCAAGGCGTTGGTTACAGGGCACAACTTCAAGGGCGTAACCTAGTTTTGAATATGGGTTACAGCCATCAAGTGCAAATTGAACCACCAGATGGAATTCAGTTTGCCGTAGAAGGTACCACTAACGTCATTGTTAGCGGCTATGACAAAGAAATCGTCGGTAACACAGCCGCCAAAATTCGTGCCGTTCGTCCACCAGAACCTTACAAAGGTAAAGGCATTCGCTATGCCGGTGAAGTGGTCAGACGGAAAGCTGGTAAGACTGGTAAGGGTGGTAAGAAGTAGAAATGAAACTTACTCGTAGAGAATCAAAAAACCGTCGTCATCGACGCGTTCGTGGCAAAGTTATTGGCTCCCCAGAACGTCCCCGTTTAGCGGTATTCCGTTCCAATGAGCATATTTATGCCCAGTTGATTGATGATACTCAGCATCAAACCATCGTTGCAGCATCGACTGTAGAACCAGAGTTGAAATCTAGTTTAGCGTCATGTGCAAACCGCGACGCATCGGTGCAAGTTGGTAAGTTGATCGCAGTGCGATCGCTAGAAAAAGGTATCACCAAAGTAGTCTTTGATCGCGGTGGTAACTTATATCATGGTCGTGTCAAAGCACTAGCTGATGCAGCACGCGAAGCTGGTTTAGATTTCTAAAGTCATTGGTCATGAGTCATTAGTTATTGGACAAATGACAAAGGACAAATGACAAATGACAACTGACAACTGACGTTCACCAGAGCATAAATTATGGCAACAGAGCGTAAAAGTAGAACAAAGCGTGCCAAAAAAGAAGAAACCACTTGGCAAGAGCGGGTTATCCAAATCCGACGTGTGAGTAAAGTGGTCAAAGGTGGTAAAAAACTCAGCTTCCGAGCGATCGTTGTCGTTGGTAACGAACGCGGTCAGGTTGGAGTTGGAGTAGGCAAAGCTTCAGATGTAATTGGCGCCGTTAAAAAAGGCGTAGCTGACGGCAAAAAACACCTGATTGATATCCCAATCACGAAATCAAACTCCATCCCCCATCCCATTGATGGCGTCGGTGGGGGTGCGAAGGTGATGATGCGCCCAGCCTCACCTGGTACTGGGGTAATTGCGGGTGGCGCTGTGCGAACTGTGTTGGAATTAGCAGGAGTTCGTAACGTTTTAGCCAAGCAACTAGGCTCCAACAATCCGCTCAATAATGCTAGAGCCGCAGTTAATGCCTTATCTACACTGCGTACCCTTTCTGAAGTCGCCGAAGATCGCGGTATTCCTATTCAAAATCTCTACATCTAATTTAGTCATTAGTCATTAGTCATGAGTCATTAGTGAATAACAAAGGACAAATGACAAATGACAAAAGACAGATGACAAACGACAAATGAGAACTTGATAACTTATGAGACTCCATGATGTTAAGCCGCAAAAAGGCTCAAAGAAACGCAAGAAGCGTGTAGCTAGAGGTATTTCTGCCGGACAAGGCGCTAGTGCTGGTCTAGGTATGCGGGGTCAAAAATCTCGTTCTGGTAGTGGTACCCGACCAGGTTTTGAAGGTGGTCAACAGCCATTGTACCGCCGCTTACCGAAGCTGAAGGGCTTTCCGATTGTTAATCAGAGGATTTACACTACGATTAATGTAGAGAAGCTAGCTTCCCTTCCCGCTAATACGGAAGTAACTTTGACCTCATTGAAAGCCGCAGGTATCCTGACTGCTGTCAAGGGGCCACTGAAAGTTTTAGGTAACGGGGAATTGAGCATTCCGCTCAAGGTACAAGCGGCAGCTTTTACAGTTTCAGCTCGTAGCAAAATTGAGGCAGCTGGTGGTAGTTGTGAAGTCTTATGAGTGAGCCGGAACAGCGCACTTAAATGCAAGCCAACTCGCTGCCAGTGCTTGGTTCACTATAAAGGTAGCACTCTATGATCAGTCGAGATAAAGCCCCAACGGCTCAAGAAACTTTTATGCAGATGGCGCAGGCAGCTGGCCTAAGAGGTAGGCTGCTTGTTACCGTCGGTATTTTAATTTTGGTTCGCCTGGGTATTTTCTTACCCGTACCAGGGATTGATAGACCGAGATTTGCCGAAGCCATATCGGGCAGTAATTCCATATTCGGCTTATTGGATATATTTTCTGGGCGAGGACTTTCGACTTTGGGAGTCTTTGCTTTAGGGATTTTGCCCTTCATTAATGCGTCTATTATCATCCAATTGCTCACTGCGGCAATTCCATCTTTAGAAAATTTACAGAAAAATGAAGGCGAAGCGGGTCGGCGAAAAATATCGCAAATTACCCGCTATGTCACTGTGGTTTGGGCAATTCTTCAAAGTACAGCTTTTTCGGCATTATTCCTCCAGCAATTCGCCTTAAAACCAGGGCCCATATTTGTCGCTGAAACTGCGATCGCTCTGACTGCTGGTTCTATGTTCGTGATGTGGGCATCAGAACTGATTACAGAACGGGGTATTGGGAATGGCGCATCATTGTTGATTTTTGTCAATATTGTTGCGTCATTACCAAAAGCCTTGGGTGACACCATCGACTTGGTACAAGTAGGTGGTCGGGAAACAGTAGGTCGGGTAATCGTGCTGATCTTAGTTTTCCTAGCAACAATTGTTGGTATTGTGATTGTGCAAGAAGGAATGCGCCGCATCCCAATTATTTCAGCTCGTCGCCAAGTAGGTCGGAGAGTTTTAGCAGAGCAGCGCAGCTATCTGCCCCTGCGGCTAAATCAAGGTGGCGTAATGCCAATTATTTTTGCTGCTGCCATCCTCAGTTTGCCACTGCTGATCGCCAATTTTACTAAAAATGCCGATTTGGCGAATATAGTTAACACTTATTTGAGTCCAAGCGGTTCTAGCTCCTGGGTCTATGCCTTGGTGTACATGGTTTCCATCATTTTCTTCAGCTACTTTTATTCTTCGTTGATTCTCAACCCAGTAGATGTGGCGCAGAACTTGAAGAAAATGGGTTCTAGTATTCCCGGAATTCGTCCCGGTAAGGCAACTAGTGAGTATATAGAACGCGTGTCAAACCGACTCACTTTTTTGGGTGCGATCTTTTTGGGCTTTGTTGCGATTATCCCCACCGCCGTGGAAAGCGCTTTAAATGTGAAAACTTTCCAGGGGATAGGTGCAACCTCGTTGTTAATTTTAGTTGGTGTAGCAATTGAGACAGCCAAACAAGTCCAAACTTATGTCATCTCTCAGCGCTATGAAGGAATGGTGAAATAATAGTGACGCGATTAATCTTCTTGGGGCCACCTGGAGCGGGTAAAGGAACACAAGCTCAAACTTTGGCTCAACACTTGAATATTCCCCATATTTCTACGGGTGAAATATTAAGACAAGCCATGAAAGAGCAGACTCCTTTAGGAATCAAAGCTCAAAGCTATGTTGATAGCGGCGAGTTAGTACCCGATCAGCTAGTGGAAGACTTAGTAAAAGAGCGCCTCGATCAATCAGATGCCAAAAATGGTTGGATTCTTGATGGATTCCCCCGGAAAGTGACCCAAGCAGCTTTTCTCGAGAAGTTACTGGAAGCAATACATCAAGGTGGCGAAAGGGTAGTCAATTTAGATGCACCAGATGAAATTGTCATCGCACGTTTGCTAGCTAGAGGACGAAAAGATGATACCGAAGAGGTGATTCGTCGTCGTTTAGAAGTGTACCGCGCTGAAACTGCACCTTTAATTGATTATTATGGCGATCGCAAAAAACTCCTAACAGTCAATGGCAATCAGTCCCAAGAAGATGTCACTGGTGAGCTACAAAAGGTAATCGCTTCGTGAAAAGAAGGGGAATAGAGAGTATATAATTCCCTATTCCCCACTTCCCCTCCCAAGAAAAAGATCAATTTTAGCTAAGATATATTAATAAACTGTTGATATATTTCTTAAAATGTGTTTCTTTGCAGATGAAGCGCTGCAACTGAACACGAAATTGTTGAGTTGAGGAAAAAACAAATTGTCTAAGCAAGATTTGATTGAAATGGAAGGCACGGTTACAGAGTCCTTGCCCAATGCGATGTTTCGCGTTGACTTGGACAATGGCTTTAACGTGCTAGCACACATTTCCGGCAAGATTCGCCGAAATTATATCAAGATTTTGCCCGGCGATCGCGTCAAGGTGGAGTTAACACCCTACGACTTGACCAAAGGCAGAATCACCTATAGATTACGTAAGAAGTAAGTATATGTAGAGAATTTTACCATAAAACCATTTTTTTGACTGTATTATTGGTCATTTAACTGGATTAATTTCCCTAGAAATGCTATAATTTTATATTTGGAGTCAAAAAATAAAAGGCCATGAAAGTTAGAGCCTCAGTCAAGAAAATTTGTGAAAAGTGTAACGTGATCAAACGTCGTGGTCGCGTTATGGTGATTTGCGTGAACCCTAAGCACAAGCAACGTCAAGGATAACACTCTTACCAACAGAGTGAGTTGTAACACGCATATCATCATTATTAAAACGAAAAGACGCGATTAATCACGTTTTTCCAACCAACAGTAATTGCGAGAACAATAGGGAGAGTTCATTGTGGCACGTATTGCCGGAGTAGACCTTCCACGCGATAAGCGCGTCGAGATCGGTCTGACTTATATCTACGGAATTGGATTATCACGCGCTCAAGAAATTATAGCGGCAACTGGTGTGAACCCAGACACCCGCGTTAAGGACTTAAGTGATGCCGATGTAACAGCCCTACGAGGGGAAATAGAAACCAACTATCAAGTTGAAGGCGACTTGCGGCGCTTGGAGTCTTTGAACATCAAGCGCTTAGTTGACATTGGTACCTACAGAGGTCGTCGTCATCGCATGGGCTTACCAGTCAGAGGACAAAGAACTCGCACCAATGCCAGAACCCGTAGAGGCAGAAGGCAGACAGTGGCCGGGAAGAAGAAGGCTCCAGGGAAATAATTTTGCAACGCTTGCTAATCCGAGCAAGTTTTACCTTAAATCAACTAAACAAGTATGGCGAGACAACCAACTAAAAAAACCGGGAGCAAAAAGCAGAAACGGAATGTACCCAGTGGAATGGCCTACATCCAGTCTACTTTCAACAATAGCATTGTCACCATTACCGATCAAAATGGAGATGTCATCTCCTGGGCTAGCGCTGGTTCTAGCGGTTTTAAGGGAGCCAAAAAGGGAACTCCCTTTGCAGCGCAAACCGCAGCTGAAAGTGCAGCCCGTCGAGCTATCGATCAAGGAATGCGCCAAATTGAAGTAATGGTTAGTGGGCCAGGAGCAGGTAGAGAAACCGCTATCCGGGCACTTCAAGGAGCAGGACTGGAAATCACACTGATTCGGGATATTACCCCCATTCCTCACAATGGTTGTCGTCCACCCAAGCGCCGTCGAGTTTAAATATCAAAACTTGGGCAGTGAGGACGAAAAGTTACAGCCAGCAATGACCTCTTGAGTGTTTAACGTTCAAACTGTCATTGAGTTAAAGCTTGGGCGACCAGAAGCCTGTCAGATTTTCCCACCGGAAAAGCTGTTAAGCTTCGGGCTACCCAAAATATTATTAGCGCCTGCAAGCTGAATGGGAGTGTCAAACTATACCGTAATTTTATACTAATAGTTTGATAAACCTAATAATCTACAGGACATAAATTCAATTCTGGAGGCAATTGATTTGTCTGCTAGCAGCACCTTAGAAAAAGGGAGGCTCATCCGTGGCGCAGTTTCAAATTGAATGTGTAGAGTCGAATACCGAAGAAAGTCGGAACCATTACAGTAAATTTGTATTGGAACCTCTAGAACGCGGTCAAGGAACAACTGTTGGCAACGCACTGCGGCGGGTTTTGCTGTCTAATCTAGAAGGTACAGCAGTTACAGCAGTGCGGATTGCAGGCGTCTCACATGAGTTCGCCACAGTTCCGGGCGTGCGGGAAGATGTGTTGGAAATCCTCATGAGAATGAAGGAAGTTATCCTGAAAAACTATTCTTCGCAGCCCCAGATTGGTAGATTACTCGTTAGCGGCCCAGCAACAATCACTGCGGCACATTTTGATTTACCCAGTGAAGTAGAAGTCATCGATCCGACCCAGTATGTAGCCACCATCGCTGAGGGTGGAAAGCTGGAAATGGAATTTCGGATCGAAAAAGGCAAAGGCTATCGCACCGTAGAGCGAGGACGTGAGGAAGCCACATCGTTGGATTTTCTCCAAATCGACTCAATATTTATGCCAGTGCGAAAAGTCAACTACAGTGTTGAAGAATCTCGTGGGGAAGGCTTGATTCCAAAAGACCGACTACTGTTGGAAGTTTGGACAAATGGCAGTGTTTCCCCTCAAGAAGCACTATCTTCTGCTGCTGCAATCTTGGTAGATTTATTCAACCCGTTGAAGGACATCTCCCTAGAACCAACAGACACAGGTTCGGATATTCCAGACGACCCAACTGCCCAGATACCCATCGAAGAATTGCAACTTTCTGTGCGGGCATACAACTGTCTCAAACGGGCACAAGTTAACTCTGTGGCAGATTTGTTGGATTATACCCAAGAAGACCTCTTAGAAATTAAGAACTTTGGGCAGAAGTCAGCAGAAGAAGTCGTGGAAGCTTTGCAGCGACGCTTGGGCATCACCTTGCCAATGGAAAGAGGCTCTAAACACCCTTAAGAAAAACCTTCATAATTCATAGTGCATAATTATGCGTCACCGTTGTCGCGTCAAAAAACTCAGTAAACCAGCCGATCAACGCCGTGCTTTACTGCGATCGCTCGCCACCGAGTTGATCCGTCATGGTAAGATCACCACCACCTTAATTAGAGCGAAAGTTCTAAGAAGTGAAGTGGAAAAAATGATTACCCTAGCCAAAAATGGCTCCTTGTCAGCACGTCGGGAAGCCCTTGGCTATATCTTCGACAAACAACTGGTTCACGCTCTATTTGAGCAAGCTCCAACTCGATACGGCGATCGCCAGGGCGGTTATACCCGCATCCTGCGTACCGTACCGCGTCGGGGTGATAATGCAAAAATGGCAATAATTGAATTGGTTTAAGTCATTGGTCATTGGTCATTAGTCATTAGTCATTGGTCACTTGTACTGAGCGTAGTCGAAGTATTAGTGAATAACAAAGGACAAGTGACAAATGACAAAAGACAAAGGACAAAATCTGTATGTTAGAAAGCCACCAGCCTACACAAACTCATCGAGTAGCCTTGGTAATCCAATACCTGGGCACTCATTTTCATGGCTGGCAAAGGCAAAAACAACACCGGACAGTTCAAGAAGAGATTGAAATTGCGATCGCTACTATTCTTGGGCATCATGTAACATTACACGGTGCTGGGCGAACCGATTCTGGAGTTCACGCTGCTGCTCAAGTAGCCCATTTTGAAGCTACAGGTTTCATTCCGCCTCACAAGTGGGCAACAATTCTCAACAGCTACCTGCCGCCAGATATATTAATCAGGGCTTCAGCTAGTGTCGATAACCGTTGGCACGCTCGCTTTAGTGCAGCCTATCGACGGTATCGCTACACAATATATACTGAAGATCGGCTTAACTTGTTTGTAAGACCCTTCAGTTGGCATTATTATTATGCACCCCTGGATGAATCTTTAATCCAAGCTGCCTTGAAACCTCTCTTGGGAAAGCATCACTTAGCTGCTTTTCACCGTGCAGGCTCAAAGCGATCGCATTCCTGGGTAGAGGTGCAAGCAGTAGAGTGTCGTCGCAGTGGGCCATTTATCCATATTGAAATACAGGCAGATGGATTTTTGTATGGCATGGTACGGCTGTTGGTAGGGATGCTGGTAGAAGTAGGTTCTGGACAACGAACACTTTCTAGCTTCACGGAACTCTGGAAAGAAGAACGCCGGGAAGAAGTGAAATATGCCGCACCGCCTCAAGGCTTGTGCTTGTTGCGAGTCGGCTATCCCGATTTTCCCTTTCCAAAAGAGATTTGGTACGACACCTTGCCAAAGTTCGTCACTAGTCAAGAGTCATTAGTCATTGGTCAGTAGAGACGCGATTAATCGCGTCTGTACAAAAGTCGTTAGTGAATAACAAAGGACAACTGACAAATGACAAAAGACAAATGACTAATGACAAATTAAAAATGACAAAGGACAAATGACAAATGACAACAGTTAAAACATACCTTCCTTCTCAAGCAACCCTTGAGCGTGAGTGGTACATAGTAGATGCCACCGATAAACGTCTCGGTCGCCTTGCCAGCGAAATCGCTCAGGTATTGAGAGGCAAAAAGAAACCCGAATATACACCTCATTTAGATACAGGTGACTTCGTAATCGTCATTAATGCCGAGAAAGTAGCAGTCACAGGCAAAAAGCGCACTCAAAAGCTTTACCGCCGTCATTCTGGTCGTCCCGGTGGGATGAAAACCGAAACTTTCGCTAAACTGCAAGACCGCATACCAGAGCGGATTTTAGAACAAGCTGTTAAAGGTATGCTACCTAAAAATAGCCTCGGTAAACAGTTGTTCACCAAGCTGAAAGTTTACGCTGGGCCTACGCATCCCCATGATGCTCAAAAACCTAAAGAACTAAAAGTTAGTACAATTCCTGGAGAAGAAAATTAATGGTAGTAGCAGATGCTAATAGCGGTCGCGCCGTATACTGGGGTACTGGCCGTCGTAAGAACGCAGTAGCAAGGGTACGCTTGGTTCCAGGAACCGGTCAACTGACTGTGAACGGTAAAGATGGAAACTTGTATTTCCAATTTAACCCCAACTACCTGGGAGTGATCAAAGCACCCTTGGAAACTCTGGGATTAGAAAACGAATATGACATTTTGGTAAAAGCAGAAGGCGGCGGCTTGACCGGACAGGCTGATTCTGTTCGTTTGGGAGTTGCTCGTGCTTTATGCCAACTAGACCCAGACAATCGCCCACCTTTGAAAACCGAAGGTTATTTGACTCGCGATCCGAGAGCAAAAGAGCGGAAGAAATATGGTTTACATAAAGCCCGGAAAGCACCTCAGTACTCTAAGCGTTAGAAATTGGGCAAGTGGGCATGGGGCATCTCCCCACTCCCCACTCTATAGCTGCAATTGAACGCTGAAAGTTATAATTTATATAGATTCATCACAAAAAGAACAATGGCTAAAGCTGATATTCACCCCAAGTGGTATCCAGATGCTAAAGTTTACTGCAACGGTCAAGTTGTTATGACCATTGGCTCTACCAAGCCAGAATTGCATGTAGATGTTTGGTCTGGAAATCACCCATTTTACACCGGCACTCAGAAGATTATTGACACTGAGGGTCGAGTAGAGCGCTTCCTCCGCAAGTACGGTATGAGCAGCACTCAAACATCTGGCGACGAACAAGACAAAAAGTAGCGAGTTGGCTCTGCTGTTAACGACGGCCCTGCATCAGCTGGGTCGATTTTCATTTATATGCTCGAGCCAATTTGTTATTTTTTTAAGGAGCGATCGCAATCGTCATGGCTGAATCATACTTACTGGACAAACTAAAATCCGTTGAACAAACTTTTAATGAATTAACACGTCGTCTTGGCGACCCCGATACGGCTAGCAATCCTGATGAGTATCAGGAAATTGCTAAGTCTCGTTCTTCTTTGGAAGAGGTAGTTAATACTTATGAAATTTGGAAAACAGCCCAAGAAGACTTGATCGGAGCGCGTCAGGTTTACAAAGAATCTGCAAGTGACCCAGAGTTGCAAGAAATGGCATCACTGGAAGTAAAAGAACTTGAAGAAAAAATAGAACATTTAGAGTCTCGCTTGAAAGTCTTGCTGCTACCACGCGACCCCAATGATGAAAAGAATATCATGTTGGAAATTCGGGCTGGTACTGGTGGCGATGAGGCAAGTATTTGGGCTGGTGATTTGATGCAGATGTACACCCGCTATGCCCAGACTCAAGGTTGGAAAGTTTCTCTAGTGAGCGAATCTCGCGGAGAAATGGGTGGCTGGAAAGAAGTCATTCTCGAAATTAAAGGTAATGACGTTTATAGCCAGTTAAAATTTGAAGCTGGAGTGCATCGTGTGCAGCGCGTGCCGGCAACTGAATCTGGGGGACGGGTTCATACTTCCACAGCTACTGTGGCAATTATGCCAGAGGTGGATGATGTGGAAATTCACATTGACCCTAAAGACATTGAAATGACTACAGCCCGTTCTGGTGGTGCTGGTGGACAAAACGTCAACAAGGTGGAAACAGCCGTTGACTTAATGCACAAACCGACGGGAATACGCATTTTCTGTACAGAAGAACGCAGCCAGTTGCAAAACAAAGAAAGGGCGATGCAAATTCTGCGGGCAAAGTTGTATGACATCAAGTTAAGCGAACAACAAGCAGCTGTTACTTCCATGCGGCGATCGCAGGTTGGTACTGGATCGCGATCGGAAAAAATTCGCACCTATAATTATAAAGATAACCGCGCTACCGATCATCGGTTAGGTCAGAATTATTCTCTTACCCCTGTTTTGGATGGTGATTTAGAGACGCTTATCCAATCTTGTATATCTCTAGACCAACAGGAACGGCTGGCGGAGTTAGCGACTTCTGCCGCTAACTAATTTCTGTTGTTAAATATCCTGTAAAACCACTTGTTGTTCTGTTGCTTTTAACACAGACAGGTGGTGTTTCTAATATCGCGTGGAGTATATCTTCTATTTCACTGGGATAATGATAATAGGAAAATTCGTACTTCATAAGGTAATTTAATTTTGCCCATTCCTTCAGAGTTTCACAGGTATAAATTAGCTTTTCCACTTCTTCTTGCCAACGTGCAAAAATCCGGTAGCTAAAAAAGCTGCTGCATATATTGCCTTTTGCATCCCAGTAAGAAATACATACCTGATGCTTCAGAAGGTGGATTTTTTTGATTTGCTTAACATCGTAGCCTTTCACTTTTAAAGCTTCTTTAGTTTCTGCGTCAGAAATGTTCCACTGTTCTGGTTTAATTTTATTAGTGGCTATAAGGTTTTTACCTTTGCGGCGATATTGGTTAATTTTCCGTGGCTTGCGAAACATGATGCACCTTCGATATTATTTCTCGCAGCAAAGTCTAGCTACTAGCACAAGCGCCGTAGCAAACTAAGTTTTTTGGGTTGGTTAAAGATAGATGGGTTAGCCTACTAGCTTGATGACTGTAGTTGGCGATTTACAACCAGAGATATAGTTTAGTACTAAAACACAAGGCTGTCAATATAAAAGTAAACTTGTAATATTGAAAGTAGACTTGTAAATACAGTTGGCTAGCTATATAAGCAGTGAAGATCGAAAGCAAACAAAAACTGATTGAAATCATTAAACTAGCTCGCGGTTCAATGAGTCAGCGAGCATTTGGTAAGCTTTTGGGGGTATCTGCTACTGCTGTTCAGATGTGGGAAAAAGGTGTGAAGGTTCCAGATACAGAGAATTTGGCTCGAATCGCATCGAAAGCAGGCTACACAATGGAAGAGTTAATTAGCTGCATTGATGGCAAGCCAATTCCAGAAACCTCAGATTTGAGTCTGATTCTGAGACAAATCCAGCACATGCCTTTGGCTCAAGTGGCTCAAATTGTGCAAGCTGCGGCAGAGAGATTGGCGGCTGTGGCTGAAGCATCTGGGGATGAAGCAAAAGCAAGTTGAATGTTTGTTCAGGATTGAATTTAAATCATCAAACTAGCTCACGATCTTTTGCTGTCAAGATTCAACTCTATGGACAAACCTTTTTTGTATGACCAAGATTTCTATGGCTGGACACAGCAGCAGGCTAAAGCGTTAGAACAGAGGCTAGTTATGGAACTAGACTGGCAAAACCTGCAAGAGGAAATTCAAGCTTTAGGGAGACTGGAGTATCGAGAACTCGTGAGTCGTCTGAGTGTATTACTCAGTCATCTCTTGAAGTGGGAGTATCAACCCGAACAACGCTCTCGCAGTTGGTTTTTAACAATTCGAGAACAGCGCCGCGCCATCAATAGGCATCTGCGGCAGAACCCTAGCTTAAAGTCTCGAATAGAAGAAGCCTTGTTAGATGGCTTTGAAGCGGGAGTGGATTTGGCACTACGAGAAACTAACTTACCATTACGAACTTTTCCCGAGCATTGCCCCTATTTATTTGATGATGCGATCGCAGATAATTTTCTGTGCGATACTCGTCAAGACTGGGAAGGATAATTACTAGCATTGTTATAACGCTCATTTGTTATTTGGAGATACCTTAAGTAGAACGAGGTGAAAAAAATTATATACTTATAAGTTTTACTCCAAGGTAGTTAGATATAGTTACATCTATGAAACAATTAATAGAAAATGTAAAACAAACTATAGCGCAAAAACAAATACTTTGGGCTTATCCAATTGCACTGAAATTACAAAAATATCACTATAGTTTGGCAATCCAATGGGCAATAGAATGCATACAAATATATTCATTCGAGATTGAATCAGACAAACTCTCCCAGCTTAATAAATATATTCAGCAAGCTTTGTCAGAGCCAAAATTTTTAACTCCTTTACAGTGTAATGAAATTAGTCGAGAAATATGGTATTTGCCTGAAAGGGAAGAAATTCAAACTGCAATAGCTAGACTATGGGGTTCTATGGCAGCTTTTAAAGATGGAGAAGATCGTGGTGGAGTAATGGAAACCACTAGGGCAGTCGAATTAGTATTACCTGATATATACGATCATCGTCTATTAGATCGATACTTAGAAGCTGCTGTAATAATTTTTGAAGAATACGAATCATAAAACTAGGCGTGTGAGTAGTAAAATCGCATTTATTCACCTGGCGATCGCTAATTTTGGCTGAGTTAGAGGTTCTGCTAGAAATACGTAATGGCTGTACAAACTAAGTCCGTCTGCGTGGACTCCAGCAAGTCGAAACCCACCTCCGTGGGTTTTGTCTGTATAGCTGCGATTTTTAATCGCCAGGGCTAGTGTATTTTACTGGCAGTTAAGCAATAAATGGTTTTAAAATGGTGCAATCTTAAAATATTTAGGGGTGCAGCTATGTCGCTACGCAATGAGCCTTTAGATTGGCAAATTGAAACGAATAATCCTTATATCCCAGTTTACCATCAAGGGAATTTGGTGGGGTTTTTTAAACCAGAATATGCCAGTGAAATTATTAAAATTTTAAATGAAGAAGAAGTTTTAAAGAAAGCGCTAAAAATGGCTTGTACTGATTTAATTAAAAAAATCGGCGGCGATACCAGGAAAGTCAATTTTTTAATGGAAAAATATGTAAAAACTAGTGAGCGTCCAAAGCATGGAACTAGAGCGATCGCAGTTTTACTTCAGGATAGGCAAAAAGAGCTTGACTTGAGTAACCAAGAGTTCGCTAAGTTCTGTGACACCTTTAAATTATCCCCTACCGAACTGAATAATATTTATGCTGGGCAAGCATTTGATGATAGTTTATTTGCGCCCCTTTCACGTATATTAGGGATGGCAAAAGAGCAATTGCTGAAAGTGCGAGATGGTTCTGAAGAACAAAGTAACACATGAACGGCAAATCAAAATTTTCAAATGAAATAAAATTGTGAAAACAGACATCATCTTTTATCGGCTGTTTCAAGAATTCCCTGATATCTTCTTTGAACTTATTGGTAATCCTCCAGAATCAGCTAGCCTTTATCAATTTTCATCAGTTGAAATCAAACAAACAGCCTTCAGAATCGATGGTGTGTTTCTGCCCACACAAGGAAGCGAGAACCAGATTTACTTTGTTGAAGTGCAATTTCAAGCTGATGGGGAAATTTATTCACGGCTAATTGCAGAAATATGTTTATACCTCCGTCAGAATCAACCGTTAAATGATTGGGGTGCTGTGGTTTTATACCCAAACAGGAATGTAGATACAGGCAATATCAAACATTACCGTGAGTTTTTCACAAGTGGGCGCATCAGGCGCATTTATTTGGATGAATTAGGTGAAGCTGCATCGCTTCCAATTGGCATTGCAACTGCTAAATTAGTAATTGCAACTGACGATATCGCAATTGTCCAAGCAAGGGAGTTGATAGATAGAACTAAGTCAGAGATAAACTCACTGCTAAAACAGCAGCAATTATTACAATTTATAGAGACTATTTTGGTTTATAAATTTCCCACAATGAGTAGGGAGGAGATCGAGCAAATGTTTAGCTTAAGCGAGTTAAAGCAAACCAGATTTTATCAGGAAGCCTTTCAGGAAGGTGTTGAACAAGGTAAGGTTGAAGGCAAATTAAAAGCAGTACCAGCAATGTTGGCAGCAGGGTTAACTGTAGAACAAGTAGCACAGGCGTTAGATTTGAGTGTCGAAGAAGTTAGACAAGTAATACAAAGCCAGCCTTGAGATAGATGTGATAAATTTTATCCGTGGCTCAAGCCAAATTTGGTTTGCGGCTTCCAGACTTTCTCACGACGAATTTATAGTTAATTTTTGTTAATATTAGAGGCGGTGTTAGTACTTCGTCCTCAACCACCCACTCCCTACCTGAGAGAAACTTAATGCTGCGACTAGAACATATAAGTAAAATTTATCCCACAGGCGAAGTTCTCAAAGATATCAACTGGGAAGTTAAACCAGGCGATCGCATTGGCTTAGTCGGTGTCAACGGTGCTGGAAAATCTACCCAACTCAAAATTATCTCTGGGGAAATTGAACCCACCGCAGGCGAAATTATCCGTCCTAATAGCTTACACATAGCTTACCTCAACCAAGAGTTTGAAGTAGACCCCACCCGCACCGTTAGAGAAGAATTTTGGACTGTCTTCAAAGAAGCCAACGAAGTACAGCTATCTCTGGCGCACATACCACAAGAGATGGAAACGGCTACCCCAGAGGAACTGGATCGACTAATCGACAAGTTAGATCGCTTGCAGCGCAAATTTGAAGCCTTGGATGGCTACAACTTAGATGCACGCATCGGGAAAATTTTACCAGAGATGGGGTTTGGGCTAGAAGATGGCGATCGCCTCGTCAGTGCCTTCAGTGGTGGTTGGCAAATGCGGATGAGTTTAGGTAAAATTCTGCTGCAAAAACCTGACTTGTTGCTGCTGGATGAACCGACTAACCACCTAGATTTAGAAACCATTGAGTGGTTGGAAAATTACCTCAGAGGGCTGATTACGCCGATGGTAATAGTCTCCCATGACCGGGAGTTCCTTGACCGCCTCTGCACCCAAATTGTGGAAACTGAACGTGGTGTTTCCAGTACCTACCTTGGTAACTACTCGGCATATTTGGAACAAAAAGCCGAAAGTCAATCAGCACAACTGAGTGCTTACGAACGTCAGCAGAAAGAATTAGAGAAACAGCAAACCTTTGTTGATAGATTCCGCGCCAGTGCTACCCGCAGTACCCAGGCAAAAAGCCGGGAAAAGCAACTCGACAAAATCGAGCGCATTGAAGCACCCATTGCAGGCGTAAGAACTTTACATTTCCGTTTTCCGCCTGCACCCCGCAGTGGACGCGAAGTAGTGGACATTAAAGATTTAACTCATCTTTATGGTGATAAAATCTTGTTTTTGGCAGCAAATCTGCTAATTGAAAGAGGCGATCGCATTGCTTTTCTTGGCCCCAACGGTGCTGGAAAATCTACCCTTTTGCGCGTAATTATGGGTATGGAACCACCCACAGAAGGTAGCGTTCAATTAGGCGATCACAACGTTATTCCCGGTTACTTTGAGCAAAATCAAGCTGAAGCTTTGGATTTGAAGAAAACTGTCATGGAAACTATCCATGATGAAGTTCCCGACTGGGATAATCAAGAAGTCCGCACGCTTTTGGGACGCTTCTTATTTACTGGTGACACAGTATTTAAGGCGGTTGGAGCATTAAGTGGAGGAGAAAAAGCTCGTTTGGCATTGGCAAAAATGCTCTTACGTCCTGCTAACCTACTAATTTTAGATGAGCCGACAAACCACCTAGATATTCCAGCGAAGGAAATGCTGGAAGAAGCGCTCAAAAATTATGACGGTACGGCAATTGTAGTTTCCCACGATCGCTACTTTATTTCTCAAGTAGCTAACAAAATTGTCGAAATTCGTGATGGTGAATTCCGCGTTTACTTAGGAGACTATCATTACTATCTCCAGAAAATTGCCGAAGAAAAAGAACAGGCAAAGTTAGCTGCAATAGAAGCCGAAAAAGCAGCGAAAAAAGCAGCGAAAGCTGCTAAAGCTTCTACGAAAAGGAAATGAAAAACTAGAAAATGGCTTAGTAGTAGCGTTTTAGCGCTATTACTAAGTAATCACTTTTTATGAGAGTTCCGAAACATCACAGGAAAATTACTAAAATTTAAAAAATATTTCCAAAAACCGCAAGTCCTTCGTAAAAGAAGTTAATAAGCAAAAATTCACTTGCGGCGTGGATTAGCAGTGGTATCATTCGGGTATTACAAAAAGTAAAGGGCAATTTTACTATGACCAAAGCACCTGTTGCTCCTGTGGTGCTAGTCATTTTAGACGGATGGGGCTACTGCGACCAAACGCGAGGAAACGCCATTATTGCTGCTAAAACTCCCATTGTGGACAGTTTATGGGCAGCTTACCCGCATAGCCTCATCCACACATCAGGAAAAGCCGTAGGGTTGCCAGAAGGTCAAATGGGCAACTCGGAAGTTGGTCATTTGAACATTGGTGCTGGACGAGTGGTACCGCAAGAACTTGTACGCATCTCCGATGCAGTCGAAGACGGTTCTATTGCCTTAAACCCAGCACTTGTCAAAATTTGCCAGGAAGTTCGTTCTCGGAATAGCAAGCTGCATCTAGTCGGGCTTTGTTCTGAGGGAGGGGTACATTCGCATATCACCCATCTATTCGGACTACTTGACTTAGCCAAAGATCAGCAAATTCCAGAAGTTTGTATTCACGCTATCACCGATGGTCGTGACACCGCCCCTACTGACGGTGTAAGAACAATCGCACTGCTGCAAGATTATATAGACCGCATAGGAATTGGGCGCATAGTCACCCTCAGCGGTCGCTACTACGCGATGGATCGCGATCGCCGCTGGGATCGGGTTAAACGCGCCTACGACATGATGATACAAGATAGTGTCGGTAATGGTCTCAAGGCTGTGGAAGTCTTGCAAGCATCTTACGACCAAGGGATAAAAGATGAATTTGTCAACCCAATCCGAATTGCTCCCGGCGCAATACAACCAGGGGATGGGGTGATATTTTTCAACTTCCGCCCCGATCGCTCCAGACAACTGACTCAAGCTTTAGTCAGTCCCACTTTTAACGGTTTTGAAAGACAGCAAATCACACCTCTGTCTTTTGTCACCTTTACACAGTATGATTCAGATTTACCCGTGGCTGTAGCCTTTGAGCCTCAGAATCTCAGTAACATTCTGGGAGAAGTTATAGCCAATCATAGTTTGAATCAGTTCCGCACCGCCGAAACAGAAAAATATGCCCACGTCACCTATTTCTTTAATGGGGGTCTGGAGGAACCTTTTTCCGGAGAAGATCGGGAACTAGTAAGCAGCCCGATGGTAGCAACTTACGATCGCGCCCCAGCGATGTCAGCAGCAGCAGTTACAGATGTAGCGATCGCTGCGATTCAAAAGGGTACGTATTCCCTAGTTGTGATTAACTATGCCAACCCAGACATGGTAGGGCATACTGGTCAAATCGACGCTACCATTACAGCAATTGAAACAGTCGATCGCTGTTTGGGACGCTTGTTAGAGAGCGTTATCAAAGCCGGTGGTACTACAATTATTACTGCCGATCACGGCAACGCTGAGTATATGCTAGATGAAGGGGGTAATCCCTGGACGGCTCATACCACTAACCCAGTCCCCTTCATCTTGGTGGAAGGAGAGAGAGTTAAAATCCCTGGATATGGTACAAATGTCGAACTGCGAAGCGATGGTAAGCTATCCGACATCGCTCCCACGATTCTAGAGATTTTACAGCTGCCTCAGCCACCAGAAATGACCGGGCGATCGCTACTGAAAACAGCAGAATACGAGCTGCAACGTACTCGCACCCCCGTGCAAGTAGGGCTGTAAAAGATTGCTGATTACTGAGTTAGGAGTTTACTAAAAACTCCTAACTTCTGAATTCTGTTTTTTGAAACTTTTTATAAATGAGATTCCTACCATGACAGTTAGTAATATCGTGCAAGGCATTTGGGCATTTTCCGCCGCTGGTTTAATTATCTTAGTTTTACTGCATAGCCCTAAAGGTGATGGTGTTGGCGCCATTGGCGGACAAGCCCAGCTATTTAGCAGCACCAAGAGTGCAGAAAACACCTTAAACCGAATTACTTGGGCATTGACAGTAGTTTTTCTCGGTTTAACAGTAGTTTTAAGTGCCGGTTGGCTGCCTAAATAAGGATAGGTAAATGGGGAGAATAACCCAACACCCGATACTTAACACTCTAATAAATTTAATTTCACGACGGTTAATTACAGCTCTTGCCTTGTTTATTAGCACAGGGCTGTTAATCGTTTTTACTAATATCCAGTTGAGTAATGGGTTTGCGATAATACCAGAATATGTACATTCAGATTTAATAACTTCTCTCCCTACTTCCCCAAAACCCCATCCCTTACCGCCCACACTGGCACAGTGGCAAGATAACACTAACAGTGGTGACTACTTTTCCCAAATCACAACAACCCAAGTTGGTTATTTAGTCTGGTCGCAATTTCCTGTTCGGGTTTACGTAGAAGCGCCAAAAGCCATCAGCGAAAAACAAGCTCAAGCATGGGTTAATCGTGTCTTGCAGGGTGTACAGGAGTGGAGTAATTATTTACCTTTAACAGTAGTCGAACAGCCAGAAGTTGCTGATATTACGATCGCGCGAAAAGCGCCACCTCTACAAATTTCCCCTGGTAGTAATATACCCCGTGCGCGATCGGCACAAACTACTTACGAGTTATACACCAGTAACAAAGTTTTATCCCACCGCTTCACCATCTTGCTAAGTCCTAGTCAAACAGGTGAGTATCTCATTGCAGCAGCCCGCCACGAATTCGGTCATGCACTAGGAATTTGGGGTCATAGTCCGCTACAAACTGATGCTTTATACTTTTCTCAAGTTCGTAACCCGTCACCTATTTCTGCAAGAGATGTAAATACTCTAAAGCGGGTTTATGAACAGCCAAGCAGTTTAGGATGGTCTTTAGTGGATAATTCAAAGATTAATTGATCGATAGATAGGTAATACCCTAACGTCTGTCAGTAATCCAAGTCTCTCGCTGTTGTCCCTGAATCGACTGTACAATTCCAAACCTTTCCTCAATTTTGCGTGGCAGAGTATGTGTCCCAAAGATGTAAACGCAATCTTCTTCTGGTTGATTTGTCAAGACACGAACTCTGGCTTCGTTATCTTGTAAACGCTCGATGAAAATAGATGCACAAATTTCAACATCTTCAGGAATCTCATATACTTCCTTTGAAAAGGTGAATTTCTTCTCTAAACTATTTGCAATTTGATCGATAACGTTTTGCTCAGGCAACGGATTTGTGAAGAAATAGACGTATGTTCGGCAGCACTTTCCATCTTCTAGCTGTTCTAAGTCAGGGATATTTCTCAACTTTATCTGACTTGCATCATACTTCATTTCGTTAACTTTCTTTAGTCAGGTATCTGTATTCATAAATCACAAATAATTGCATGACTAAAATACTAGCCAATGCTGGCTAACATTGTTGCTCGATCGCACTCATTAGCATCTTAGAATTTCCAGTGCGATCGCACTTTTTCCCTTTCCCTACGCTCTACGACTAAGTGGTAGAGGTCGCTGTGCTAAAACTCCTTTATAAAGTTCTTCCAGCAGACTAATATTTTTACTAAGGGTATAGCGGTCTAATACACGCTGTCTAGCTTTTTGCCCCAGTAGGGTTGTTAACTCTGGATGGTCTTGCAACACTGGCAAGAGGGTTCTCAATTGCGATCGCGCTGTTTTGGTACTAATAACTACACCTGCACCCTTTTCCAATACTTCTCCATCTGCACCCACATCTGTTGCTAAACAAGCCAACCCACACGACATTCCTTCTAACAGAGATAAGGACAAACCCTCTACCAATGAAGGCAAAACAAATACATCTGCGCCCCGCAAAATTTCGATGCGTCGGTCTTCATCAGCGACAAATCCCAACCAGATAATGCCGTATTCTGAACCAAAAAACGGCTCTAAGGAAGACTTTAAAGGGCCGTCGCCAACAATTAGTAACTTACTACCAGGCGCCATTGCCGACTGCTTCCAAGCCCGGAGGAGAGCTTCAACATTTTTCTCTGGCGCTATGCGACCCTGATAGACAAATAAACGTTCGGCTTTTAATTCTGCTTTGATTTGAGAAAATCCTGGAGAATACTTGGCGGTATCAACACCGTTGGGAATTACGGCAATATTTTCTTCCCTTACACCCATCCCTGCCAATAATTCTCGCTGAATTTGGGAAAATACAATCACGCGATCGTAGTTAACTAAAAAAGGCGCATAGAGCTGATAAGCCAAAAGTTGTGTTCCCGATACCAGCTTTGCGCCCTTGCCAGCAAACGGTGTGTGAAAAGTGGCAACTAAGGGCAACCTCAGCTCCTCACAGATTTCTGGTAGAAAAAAGTCTAGAGGAGATAAAGTCAAGGAAGCATGGACTACATCTGGTTTGATTTCCCGCAGTGAATCGGTTAAAACTTTGGTGGCTTTAAAAGTGGGAATTGTGTAAACCTGGGACTTGTAAATGAAAGGTAGGGAAACCTCTTGAAGATTTGGCCAATTATCAGGTTCAGACTCTTCCTGGGCGAAGTGAAGAAAGCTAACTTGATGTCCCCTATCTAGCAAGGCATTGGTAATTTCTCGACTGTAGGTAACATTGCCGCAAAAGGGTGATTTTTTTCCAATCCAGGCTATACGCATTCTTTATTTAGCTGTAAGAAAAGCGGGTTGAATCTATTACTTAGTGTCCTTTGTGATTTTCCTTTTATCTAGCTATACTTGCTGGTTTTTATTTATTAAAAATTCCCAAAACTTTCTCCTAGTTTAAAAAGCTTATTGTCAGCTGATTAAACCAGTCGATTGATGGCTTTATTTATTTTAGTTATAAGTTGTTAATTTCTGATATTTCAACAACTTATTCCGACTAATGTCAGATTCATATCCGGCAAGTATGTGATAAATTTTCACTGGCAACAGTTTACCACGAACACAAAAGCTTTAAGTAAATTATTAATTACGTCAAGGTAATGAATAATAACTACTGTTAGCTGATAACTACTTGTGTGAGTTATACCAGGTTAATATACCTCCTGAAAAGACGATCGCAGCTAATCCCAAAAAAACTACCTGTAATCCCAGAAAGGTTTCTGCGACACCAGCTAATGCTAAAGGTAATGAAAGGGCAATATTAATTACATTGTTCTGCAAGCCAAAAACTTTACCACGCATTTCTGGAGGTGTTTCTGTTTGGATGGCAGTTTGCATGGGAATTCCCACTAGTGCCCCAAAGATGCCCACTAGCGCTACCAGCAACAAGACGAGCCACAGTTGAGTTGTAAATACTGACAGACCAATCAGGGATGCGGCCATACCCATACATCCGCACAGACTTAGCTGAGTATAGGAGAAGCGTTGACCAAATTGACCGAGAATTGTTGCTCCAGCCGCGATGCCAACACCACCAGCTGCTAGTAAAAAGCCGAACTGGGAGGCTTTCATATTGGGAATTATTTCTGCCATCCGAACAGCTAGAACAGTTAATGCTGCAAAGACAGAAAACAAGATAATCAGTTGAAGCAAAGCATTGCGGACGCGATGATTTGCTTTGAGATAGGCAAAACCGTCTCGCAAGTCAGAGAATACGTGAGGGAATTCTGTATCGGGGTGGTGGTGTTTTTCCTTAGTTGCCAGGAGGAACAAAATTATTCCAGCGATCGCATAACTGCCACCTACTAAAAGTTCTTTGCCCAAACTACCACTACCACCAATTTGCAGCCAAAGTCCATCAGCGATCGCTAACAATGGTTCCCCAACAGCAAACCCAACAATCACCGATGCCATCATCGTTGTTGTGTAAAGCGAATTAGCCGAGAGTAAATGCTGTTCTTCAACAATTAAGGGAATTGCCGCCTGTTCTGCCGGGGCAAAAAACTGCGTCAAAGTCGAAACTAAAAAAGTCACACCCAAGATAATTACAAAACCCACTGGCAGCAATCCTATGGGTTTCCAATCATGAGTCAACCACAGCATGAAGGGAATTGACAAAACCAGAATGCCGCGCCAAATATTTGTTGCTACCAGTACAGCCTTTTTCGACCAGCGATCGACAAACACGCCAGCAACGGAACCAAACAATACGGCTGGAATAGTAAAAGCCATCATCAAGACTGATACCCAACCACTAATACTCTGATTGCTTCCTTGAAACTGAGTATTAATCAAGGCAATCATCAGCACCAAATAAACTTTATCTGCTAGTTGAGAGAAAACTTGACCGCCCCAAAGAGCCAAGAAATTAGGGTTTTTTAATACAGGTAAAAATCCTAGCTGTTTTACATTCCCTGCAATAGCTTCTCCATCTGAACCAGACCCATCTAATTTCGGTAATTCTTTTTCTGGTATAGTGGCTACTGGCAAATTTTGCCCATTGCTAGCGCCGTTACTATCTACCTCAGCAGTGGTTAATTTGTCCTCTGATTGTTTTTCGGATTGGCTTGGAAGATCAGTTTTTGGGATCTCCGTTGTCCAACTTTGATCGTTTTTAGAAACGTCTTTTGGGGACATTTCTTGGCCATTTATTTGACTAGGTGTACACTTGGAAACGGCACTCAAGTGATTCCTGACTGTAGGATCTGATACTCTATTCTGTTTTTTGGCGAGGCTAGGTGACAAAGGCAGGACTTTTTTATCCAAATCAGACGGTTGCATCATGGTTGGCAGCAAAATAAGAGTCGATCAAGGTAGCAGAGCGAATAGGGCGACCTAATTGATACTGAGCATACTGGCGCAAAATCTGCTCAACAGATAACCAGTTACGATCTCTAGCACCATCAATTTGCATTATCTCTGGTTGTGACAGATGTTGAAGCAAAGCTAGTTCCATAGCACCCAAACGACTAGAAATCACGGGTATTTCTTGCTGATGCACAACAATTGTTTGGGTATTGGGGAGCCAGTACGTTGCGGAGGTTCCCTCCGTTGAAGCAACTGGCGGCATTTCGGATGGGGCATTGGGCATAGGGTATTGGTTATTAATCTTCCCCCGCTCCCCTGCTCCCCTGCTCCTCTGCCCGTCTGCCCTCATCTCCCCCTCTTTTCGTAAACGTTCCCTAGCTTCTAAGGAAACCGTTCCACCCGCAGGGATGCTAAATCCTACTTGCCAGTTGGGGTCTGTGAAGTCTGGCTTAAGGGAACGTTGAGATAGGCAGCAGATTTGCACTTGTGGCGTCAGTCCTGCTAAGGCTAAAAGGTGAAATACACCATGAGCCAGATGAGCCAAAACACCAAATGGATTTGCACTAGACACCGCCTCTAAGCGATGGAGATGTTCATTGAACAAATCATAAAGTTCTTCTTGGGGTTGTTCGCTCAAAGCTTCACACAGAACTATTTCTGCTAAATATTGACTGGCAGCCAGTTTTCCCAAATCTTTAGCTAAACCAGGATAAGTTTTTAAAGTCTGTGCTTGAGTAATTTTATCAAGCGATCGCCCTTTAGCAATCAATAGTTCATTGACAACAAACATTCCACTCCTACCGCCCAGGCTGGAGTTGTGCTTACGTGACCCTGGAGCCACGGCTCGAATTAGACCGAATTCTCGTGTCAAAATCGTCACTATTTTATCCGATTCTCCTAGCGCCTGGGTTTTAAGATTAATACCAGTTGCTTTATAGGTTCTACTCATTAGTCATTAGTCACTAGTCATTAGTAGTTATTAATCATTGCTCATGGGTCATTAGCTTAGGACAAATGACAAATGACAAAGGACAAATGACTATTCACCCTTTCCCAGGTTATCGCGCTGACGGATCAAATCCATACCGCGAGATGTGCCTAATCTAGTAGCACCCGCTACGATTAAGTCTAGGGCTTGATTGATAGTGTGAATACCACCTGAAGCCTTAATTCCCACCTTTTCTTTTGCCAATTCCTGCAAAAGTCGTACATCTGCCACAGTTGCACCACCATTCCAACCTGTACTAGTTTTCAAGAATGCTGCTCCCGCCTCCATAGCTATTTCAGCAGCTATTTTTTTCTCTGCATCTGTCAACAGGTTAGTTTCCAAAATAACCTTGACTGTTTGCCCAGTCTCTTCACAAATTTCGGCAATCTCTCGGTGGACTTCTTCAGTTTTGCCAGCTTTCAACCAGCCTAAGTTCATGACTACATCCAACTCAGTGGCCCCACTATCCGCCGCTTCTTGAGCTTCATACAGTTTCACTGCTGAAGTCGTTGCACCAGAAGGAAAGCCTATCACCGTACAAACTTTCGGGTTTTTACCGTGGAGGAGTTCGACTGCTTGCTTGACATTAGCGGGGAACAGACAAACCGCCGCAAAGTTGAATCTATATGCTTCTTCACACCATTGCTCAACCTGCTCTGGAGTAGCTGTTGGCATTAACAGGGAGTGATCTATGAATGGCGCAATATCAATATCTGGATAGTCTGCTGCCATCGTGTCTTCTGCCAGTGATTGATTATTAAACTTTATAAAAAATTAAAACATTTCTTATATATATATTAAACCACATTTATTACGAGTTTCTCCTGAAAACAAGCTGCTGAATTGTCTTTACAGATATCCCAGGATTACTACAAGTGTTTAAGTTCACGCTAAGTAGTAGTAATACTGGGAATATCAACAGGGTTTTTTGCACTATTTCCTAAGAAGTTAATAATACTTTGAGCCAATGCCTGCGATGCCAAATATGGGACACCATTACCAATAGTTTTAAACATATTAGTGAGTGACATATTTTCTGGAAGTACAAAATTTGCAGGCAAAGATTGGATAGCTAAAGCTTCTGCTACAGAAATCCGCCGGACTTTGTAAGGATGTAAATGTACTTCATTATTTCCATAGCAAGCTGTCGGAGAGTAACGCCATCTATGCAGACGTTTGAAAGACTTTTTAGAATCATCCCCTTCATCAATATCAGCAAATTTTGTGATACCTGCCCTTGGTTGAAAACAGTTTTTAGTATTGGGATGTTTCAGAACATTATTTTTTCTAAACCAGTATTCAACTGTTAATTCTTCAGGTATGCCATCAGGACAAGGTATTAAAGAATTTTCTTGGAATGGCTCACTCTTACACCAGTGGTAAGCAAAAACTTTTTCTTGAGGATATAAAATATAATTATTCCAAGGAAAATATGCCTCATTTAGTAACTTTTCACTACCGATTTTGATTCCTATATCTTGAAGAAAATTCTTTTTGAAACCAATTAAAATAATTCTTTCTCTATCCTGGGGTACGCCATATTCGATAGCATTAATTAATCGTTCTGTTAATATATATCCTGATTCCTGCAATTTTTGCTTGAGGGATTCAAAAAATAAACGGTGTTTTGTCGTCTTCCACAAACCTTTAACATTCTCAAATAAAAAGAAGTCGGGAATATTTCGGCAAATTAATTCAATATATGAAGCGGAAAGCTTACCGTTCTCTCCCAAACCTCCTCTATTTTTTCCACCAATAGAAAAATCAGGGCAGGGAGGCCCGCCAATGAAACCAATTATATTATGAGATTTGCGGCAGTTTTTGACTAATTCCTGAAGGAGTTGTGCTTCTTTTTCGACAATAAGTTTTGTTACATCTGCTGCTTCACCGTGATGATATCCATATTCAGGCGATCGCATTTTTAGAACTTCTCGTGAATGGCGATAGGCAGCGAGAAATGGGGCGAAGATTTCATTGACATAAACAATATTAAAACCGCTGGTTTCAAAACCTAAATCGAGGAAACCTGAGCCAGCAAAAAAAGAGAAAATACAAGGGCGATCGCTCATTGAATTACTAGTACGATCAAAAAGTATTATTAATATTCAGATTCTAGGAAAATGGTTTATGTACGTAACTTATACTAACTATCCCAATTTTGATTTAAGGGTCTGCAAAAACTAATACACTTAGGGTTTCTACGTAAGTACCAATCAAAAAATAACAATTGAAAAACTGTTTAAATAGTCAAAAAATTTTACACTCTCTCTAAGTATTACATCTTAAAGTTTACTCAATCTTTAAATAAAATACCTGACAGAAAAAGAGTCTGGAGTCACAATTAAATATAGGGGTTTCCAAGCCCAAAGATATTTCAGACAAATATTTGTCATTAAATAAAAAACCGGGGTACTTCGGACTAAATTTTTATGCGGATTTTAATTTACTCCTACAACTACTATCCAGAACCGATTGGTATTGCCCCACTAATGACTGAATTAGCAGAGGGACTAGTGAAACGTGGGCATGAAGTACGTGTAGTCACCGCTATGCCCAACTACCCTGAGCGGCAAATTTACCAGGAATATCGGGGTAAATGGTATGTCAACGAATACAAAAATGGCGTTCAAATTCAACGCAGTTACGTTTGGATTCGTCCACAACCCAACCTTTTAGATAGGGTGTTATTAGATGCTAGTTTCGTTGTCACTAGCTTTGTACCCGCCCTTATTGGTTGGCGCCCAGATGTGATTCTCTCAACATCGCCATCTTTGCCAAGCTGTGTACCAGTTGCTCTTTTAGGATGGTTACGTGCTTGTCCTGTAATTTTAAATTTACAAGATATCTTACCAGAAGCAGCCGTCCATGTCGGTCTATTGAAAAATAAATTACTTATCCGGTTGTTTACATTATTGGAAAAATTTGCTTACCGCACTGCCACTAAAATTAGCGTCATTGCCGATGGGTTTGTGGAAAATTTGCGATCTAAAGGCGTAGAAGCTGACAAAATTGTGCAAATTCCCAACTGGGTTGATGTAAATTTTATCCGCCCTTTGCCTAAAGAGGATAACCCTTTCCGCACAGCACATAATCTAAACGGCAAATTTGTAGTACTGTATTCTGGTAACATTGCCCTAACCCAAGGCTTAGAAAGCGTCGTCAAAGCTGCTTCTGCCTTGCGCCATATCCCAGATATTGTCTTTGTCATCGTTGGAGAGGCAAAAGGTCTACAGCGATTGCAACAGGAATGTCTAGACTGCGGTGCAGATAATGTTTTGTTACTGCCATTTCAACCCCGCAAAGATTTACCACAGATGTTAGCAGCTGCGGATGTTGGTTTAGTGGTACAAAAGAAAAATGTTGTATCCTTCAATATGCCGTCAAAAATTCAAGTGTTACTTGCTAGTGGAGGGGCCTTAGTTGCTTCTGTACCCGATAATGGTACGGCAGCAAGAGCCATTAGGCAAAGTGGCGGCGGAGTTATCGTTCCTCCAGAAGATCCCCAAGCTTTAGCGATGGCTATTTTAGATTTGTACCAAAACCCCGAAAAAGTCAAAACTCTGGGTTACAAAAGTCGCCAATATGCCGTTGAGCAATATGCTTTTGAGCAAGCTTTAAATCAGTATGAGTCCTTGTGTTACTCATTGACAGCAGAACGTAGAGCAATTCAATCTAGAGGCATAGTTACGAAACAAGAAGTTTAATTTTTGCTGTAAAGTTATGTTACATCTGTAGAAATTACGATTATGCCCTGATGTCTAAGTATTAAGAGATTTTAAGAGTAATTAATTTTACTATTAAAAATATAGCAATACACAAGCAGGTTGTCAGGTGGATTGTTGAACTAAAAATCTCACGGCTCACTTCATTCAATAGACCTCTTGCAAAAGTCCCTAACACCCCTCCCCAAAGCATCGGGGAGAGGAGCGCTTGCTTTACTCAAATGCGGGATGGGGTTATTTATTTTTGATTTCTGCAAGAGGTCTAACCCGTGAGTTAGTGCTTATGAAGTATGTATTGATACTTGTTTTTGTGCGCATATAATAAATCGGACTTTTGCTAGACCTGTAATTAGTGTGCTGTGTTGTATCGTAATTTTTAGCAGACAGTATAAAGCATAAATGTGTAGTTACCTGCAAATTACTAGCTTTAGATTACATATTATGCTGTTTGATTAATCTGCAATTATTTTCGCTGTCAATTCCTGCTGGAAAGCTATTGGTTGATTTATCGCTGCACAGTAACCATCAGCTTTTCAGCTGTTGCGGATATCGAAATCTAAACAGCCAATTATCAAACTAATCCCATAGACACCTGTTTTTTTGTTAGTATTCAAAAAAACCTATTGACACATTTGTCAGATCAATTGTTCGTTGTTTGTAAGTAAATGTCAACAATTGTTTCAAAAGGAAGAAAGCACCTGAGGTTTAATGACTGATTATTTCCAAGGAAATTTCCCATTGCAATCTGTCCCACTGACGAAGAGTGCGGTAATAAGCCACGGCCAAACCGAAGAGGCAAGCGAAAAATTAGCTGCAACGATCGCTGTTGCAGCATCAGATCGCAAAGCAGGTGAGATTCTATTGCTCAAAGTAGCAGAGGTATCCTACCTGGCGGATTACTTTGTGATGATGACTGGCTATTCTAAGGTACAGGTAAGGGCGATCGCTCAAGCAATTGAAGGAAAAGTCGAAACTGAGTTGCAACGCCGTCCCTTAAGGACAGAAGGAAAAGTCGAGGGCAGTTGGGTACTACAAGATTACGGTGATGTGATCGTTCATATCATGATGCCCAAGGAACGGGAGTTTTATAATTTAGAAGCGTTCTGGATTCATGCAGAACGTATTTCCCTTCCAGAATCTGATGAAGGTGAGGGTAAGCCAACATGATTAGGTCTTCGGTTTCTAATTGCCCAGTTCCTACAGACCAACAACCACTCAATGAATACGAAGAGTTAAAAACTTCCTGGCTTTTTCGTGATACCACTTTACATTGGCGCGAGTATATCACGAAACTTGTTTGGATTTGGGGTTTATCTTGGCTCTTCGCAGGGCCTATAGCTGCGGCAAGTTTTCCTCCTCACAAGTATATTGCACATTTTATTCTCTGTGGTGCAGCAGGAGCCAGTGTCGGGTTAGTGCTGATACTGGTAAGGTTATACTTAGGCTGGTTCTACGTGTGCGATCGCCTTTGTAGTCCCACAGTATTTTATGAAGAGTCCGGCTGGTACGACGGTCAAACTTGGACAAAGCCACAGGAAGTCCTTAACCGCGATCGCTTAATTGTCTCATACGAAATCAAACCCATTCTGCGGCGGTTACAATTTACCTTCGCTGGCTTGGCGGGAATGTACGTTATTGGTACTATAGGTTGGCATTTGTTTTAAAACGTCATTGGTCATTGGTCATTGGTCATTGGTCATTAGTCATTAGCTAAGGACTAATTACCAATGACCAATGACTAAATTAATTAAAAAAGGTGATAAATATAAACCCATGACAATGGGAAAACGAACTCAAGCCACAGCACTGGAAGTCCGGTTGCTGCGGGAAGGTATTATTGAATCCAGGCATATAGTCCAAGCTGTTGTCTGCGACGAACGAGGACGGGTTCTAACCGTTGCTGGAAATTCTGAAACTGCTGCATTTATCCGTTCAGCCCTCAAACCATTTCAGGCACTTGCAGTAACTACCACAGGTACGCTGGAACGCTATCAACTCAGCGATCGCGACTTAGCAATTATCACAAGTTCCCATAAAGGAAAAATCGATCAAGTCCGACAGGTATTTAACATCCTTTGGCGGGCCGATCTCGATCCAACTATACTCCAGTGTCCAATTCCTGAAGGCAAACGGAGTCCTCTGGAATACAATTGCTCTGGAAAACATGCGGGCATGTTAGCTGTTTGTCAGCAACGCCATTGGCCCTTGAATAACTATTTGGATCGCAAGCACCCAATACAACAGTTAATTTTGGGCAAAGTAGCAGAGTTGCTGCGAATGCCAGCCGCAGAATTTATCAGCGCTCATGACGACTGTGGCGCACCAACTTATCTAATGCAACTCGGTCACATGGCATCTTTGTATGCACTGCTAGCCTCTAGTACCAACTTGGATATGGAGCGCATTGTTCGTGCTATGACTCATCACCCCGCAATGGTAGCAGGAGATGGAGAATTTGATACGGAACTGATGCGTTTAACTCCAGGAGAACTAGTCAGTAAAACTGGTGCCGAAGGAGTGCAGTGCATTGGTAGACTCGGTGAAGGCTTGGGATTAGCAATCAAAGTCATGGATGGGGCAAAACGAGCAAAATATGCCGTTGCTATTCACTTACTCCAGCAAATGGGGTGGATTAGTCCCAGCGCCGCCGAAAGCCTCTCAGAAAAGTTTGTCACCTTGGGAAAATACAAGCGTTTAGAAGTAATTGGAGAATTATCGTTTTTGTAGTTGCCAAACTCTTGACTATAGGTTACTATAAATAAGTCGAGAGCAACGCGGGATAGAGCAGCCTGGTAGCTCGTCGGGCTCATAACCCGAAGGTCAGTGGTTCAAATCCACTTCCCGCCACCAAATAAAATATAAAACAAAACCCTACAATCAGTAAAGATTGCAGGGTTTTGTTTTATTTTGATCTATTCTGGAAGAAATAGCCATCCAAAAAGCGCGGAGAATCATGGTTGTGAAGTTGCAGCGACCAATTTTAGTGGGAGGATTGGGACTTTCCTTTTCCCTGTGGATGTTGGACAGTTGGCACGATTCTATAGTGCAGGTGGGTGAGTTTGGTTTGTTGAGTGCCTTAGCTGTAGGCGGTGGTTTGTGGTTATTCCAGCAAAATCGCCCCAAACACAGTTTGGAGCAGCTAGATGGTATGGTGGTGGATCGGGCGACTGTGGAAAGTGCGATCGCTAAAACTGAAACTGTAATTAACCAACTAGCACAAGAAGCAGAAAATCATCCAGCCTTAGAGACACTCAGAGAACAAGTTGCTCAATTGTTGCTGGAATTAGATAGACAAAAAATTAAAGTAGCTGTGACTGGCGGTAAATCCGTGGGTAAGAGCACTTTAATTCAAGTGCTAGAGCAAAATCTAGAGACACAAAATTTCGTATCTCTACAAGAGACACCACCTTTATTTAGAGAAGTAGGTGAAAATTCAGATGCGGCTATTTTAGCAGAAGTAGCAAAATCTGATTTTGTTCTATTTCTGACAAACGGTGATTTGACAGACTCAGAATTTAAAACCTTACAGCAGCTAAAGGCTGCAAATCAGCCTACCATGCTGGTTTTCAATAAACAAGACCAGTATTTAACCGATGAAAGCGCCAACATCTTGCTGTCATTGAAACAGCGGATGCAGGGAAGTGTAGTTGCAACTGCGGCCTCTCCCATTGCCATCAAAGTCCGAAAGCATGAGGCTGATGGTTCTGTGCAAGAGTGGATGGAACAACCAGCAGCAGATATCCAGCAGTTAACACAGCAGTTAGATGAAGTTTTGGCACCGCAAAGACAACGGCTAGTTTGGGTGACAACCATGAGAAAAGCCGGGTTGTTGAAAGCTGAGGCGAAAAATTGGCTGAATGGAACCAGACGCGATCGCGCCACTCCAATTATTGAACAATATCAGTGGATAGCTGCTGCCGCTGCCTTTGCTAACCCAGTACCAGCCTTTGATATTCTGGCAACTGCGGCAATTAATGGTCAAATGGTAATGGATTTGGGTAATATCTATCAGCAAAAATTTTCCCTAGAACAGGCACAAACCGTAGCTGGAACAATGGGAAGTTTAATGCTGAAATTGGGTTTAGTTGAACTTTCTACAAAGGCTATTAGTACTGTTCTGAAAAGTAATGCCGTTACCTTTGTTGCTGGTGGCGTAGTGCAGGGAGTAAGTGCAGCTTATCTAACTAGAGTCGCAGGGTTAAGTCTAGTTGAGTATTTCCAACAGCAGGAAATAGCCATAGATTCTGGGACTGGTTTGAATTTGGAGAATTTGCGGCAAACATTGCAAAAGGTCTTTCAGCAAAATCAGCAGATTGGTTTTTTGCAGGGGTTTGTTAAGCAAGGCATGAAGCGTTTGTTGCCAGAGGTGCAGCAGGTTGAAGTAGTTAGTGTTCAGAAGGCAATGGGATAATCTCATACACAGGATTACCAAATTTGGGATTTTGGATTGAATGATTCAAAATCCCAAATTTGTTTCAATCCCTGATTTTAATAGTGGATAAAAAGACATAAACATCTTTGTTTGAATCAACAGGGTTCATCTCTGGGATCGGTCTAAAATCTCAAATCTAAACTTAGCTGACACTTGCGTGCTGTTGTAAGTAAACCTAAAATTTACCCAAGCCTAAAATAGGCTTGGGTGTATTTAAGAATATCGTGAGAGTTGCGAGTTCTCAAAAAATTGTGAATAAGGATAATTAGCTAAACAGCACCACTGTTTCTATTAAACAGAATAGCTATAGTTTTGAAAATTAGCTTTAAATCGTACAGTAAACTCCAATTTTTTTGATACTGCAAATCCAGACGAATTACATCTTCAAAACTACGGACTGTAGAACGTCCATTTACTTGCCATTCGCCAGTCATGCCGGGTTTTACATCTAAACGTTGCCACTCTGGTACTTCATAGCGTTCCACTTCATCGGGTGTAGGTGGTCGAGTGCCTACTAAACTCATCTCTCCTTTGAGGACGTTCCAAAATTGGGGTAATTCATCAAGACTAGTTCGCCGTAAAAAGCGCCCTACCTTAGTAATTCTAGGGTCATTTTCATTCTTGAAAAAAGCACCTTGCACTTGGTTCTTGACTTCGGATTTCTTCGCTTCCGCATCCACACACATAGAGCGGAATTTCCAAATCTTAAACCGCTTACCCATCCAACCACAACGAATTTGACTAAAGAAAATGGGTCCGGGATCGTTAATTTGAATAGCGATCGCAATTGGAATAAACAATATTCCTGTAATTAATAAACCAATCACCGATCCGATTATATCTAAGAACCGTTTCATCCAAGATGCCATAGAAGGGTGAGTAGTGGGCAACTGCTCTACTTTACGGGAAGTTGTCTTCCGATTATCTATTAGGTCATCTGGTTCTATTAACGACCCATCCCCCACAAGCTCTAGAGGAAAAACCTGATCCAACCCTGTGAGTTTTAGGACTGCCATGACTTGAGGTGTTACATTCCGCAGTGTTAATGTAATCTCCTTAGTCTGAGCATATTTAAAATTACTTACCAGGGCACCTAAACCACTACTATCCATAAAAGTAGTTTGGTGAAAGTCAATGATGATTTGCTTGGGATGTGAATTGGGCCCAATTAAGCCTTGGCAGGTTTGCTTAAAGCCTAAAGCCTCCAGCACGCTCAACCGCGTCGGCACCTGCACTATAGCTATGTCGTTTAGGTAATTAACTGGAAAATCGACCTCTGTCGGTTGGCTAGTCATGAAGCTGTGCACTTTCGTTGCCATGTATAATGTAATCTGCCAAACATTACTTTGTCCTACAAAATTACTGAACCTAATATCGGAATTAGTGGTAATCAGGACTAACTGCTATTTTCCGAGGCTGAGATTGGAGATCGCTAGCGACGATTCACAATAGAACAAGAAGCCAAAAAACATCCTTGCTGTTGTGCCGACGCAGCGCGATCGCGTTGCTCTCATCAAATGATTGCTAAAAATACGGTTACACCTACCGCACGCCTGATTGAGGTCTTTTCTGCCATTCAAGGGGAAGGACTGAATGTAGGGACACGTCAGATATTTATTCGTTTTGCTTTGTGTGATTTGCGCTGTCACTTTTGTGATAGTGCCCACACTTGGAATGCACCTACAACTTGTCGGATAGAGCGATCGCCTGGATTGCGCGACTTTGAAATTCACTCTAACCCTGTCCCATTACCCATATTAATCAAATGGGTGGAACAGCAAAATCTGCCTTGTCTACACGATAGCATTAGCTTAACAGGCGGCGAACCACTTCTTCATGCCTCATTTCTAACGCAGTTTCTACCCCAAGTGCGAGCCATAACTGGTCTACCTATATACTTAGAAACCGGCGGACATCGCCCAGAACAACTAGCAATGATTATCCCATACTTAGACTCTGTAGGTATGGATTTCAAATTGCCCAGTGTTAGCGGCGAAAGTCATTGGCAAGAACATAGTAAATTTCTCCAGTTATGTCATGACTCATATTTAAATGTTTTTGTCAAGATAATTGTGTCTCAAAACACAGATCCCGCCGAGTTGGAACGTTCAGCTTCGTTGGTGGCAGAGGTTAGTCCAGATATCCCAGTATTTTTACAACCTGTTACGCCTTTGGCAGTATCAGAACAATTTTCTCCAGTACCTGTACTTGCGCCTTCCAGCGATCGAGTTTTGATGTGGCAAGCTTTGATGAAGAGGTTTGTCAAGCACGTGCGCGTGATCCCCCAGACACATAAAATGCTGAACCAGTTGTAAAATTTTAGTTTGATAAAGATGTAGTCAAGAAAAAAGTAAGATTGTATGAAATGGTGATTGGGCTGTTGCCTCTAATTAATTAGGAAGGCAGCAGCCCAATTACTAACAGCAGGGCTGATTTATTCCATTTCAAATAGAATTTACTATAGTGCGCCCTCATCTGGAGCTTTGGATTTAGCTTTTGCCTTATTGGCACTGCGTTTGAGGGCAGAGAGTCTTGCTTCGTATCTCGATCGTTGGCGCTTACTAGGAGTATTATCAATCAGGGTTTTCAAGGCGCTACCGAGACTCTTGTAGGCATTGGGGAGGCTATAACCAAAACGAGTTGCTAAAGCGATCGCTTTCTCATCAGCATTGAGCAATTCTCTTAGTTGCTTTTCCCCATTATTCTTTTGGTACAGTCGCCAGCCTGACACGCCACAAAGCGACAAAGCTAACACCAGCAGCAATCCATCTTGTACCCACAATTCCCCTACAGCACCACCTAAACCAATGGCTAGTGCTGCCATTTCCCAACCATCTTTAGGAATTGTGTCATTTTGAACGCGAGCAACCTCATGCCAGAACAGCAGATTACGCTGATCCATTGCGAGGGCATCCCATTTCACCAAATCAATTTGAATTTCTACCTGGTCTTTCCCAATTTCTTCGCAGCGAACCAGGGGTGGATTGACCTCAGTTGTGCCTTCAACCGTGACCCAGCTTTGCAGTTCTGGCGGTAGTAAGGCTTTTAACCGCCGGAGTTCGCTCATTTCCGCTTTGGCAGAGGAGGTTGCATAGGATGTCATAATATCCAGCCCCAGAAAATTTCAGTATATAGTGAGGGTATCACTTTGGAGTATAGCTATTTAAGTAACGATCCGTCTCACTCACTAGGAAAAGTTCCTCGCTTTTTTCGTGCTTCCATTGCTTTTTCTAGTAAATCTAACAATCCTGGGGCTTCTTCTTGGATACTGAGTAATAGTCTTTCCCCAAGTTCTATATTCCCCGGATCGAGGCCTGTTGCCATCACTTCTGTCAAGCGAGGTATTGCTATGCCATCCACAATCTGAATTAATCCACTCAGACAACGGTGAAATTGTTTTTCTGTAAGAATCGAGTCTTCTAAAGGAAACTCAATAATGGCACGAATTTCACCATCGGATGGGTCATACTCCCATTGCAACATTTTGGTTTCCCAGGAAATGGCAAGCATTGTTTGGAGGATAGCTGCTTTGTGAGGATGGTCTTGGATTCCTCCCAGAACTTGAGGGGCAAATACCCGGAAAAATTTTCCTTCTTCATCCAGTTGGACAACTATTAGGAAATCTTCTAGATTATCAGCCTCTACACCTGTTATAATTCGGTCTTCTTCATCATCAAAACGGTAGTCCCAACCAAGGTTGTCTAAATAGTTGGCAATCTGTTTGAGGTTAGCTCCCATAAAAGCCTCATAAGGAACGTGGAGCAGTTGTTACCAGACCTAGTTTAACCTGCTAGAGGTAGTTGTTTGGGTTGGTGTGGATACTTCTAATCCCATAGAAGTATGCAATTAAGGTATTGGGCACGGGTTCTGGGGCATGGTGCATTCAAGATGAGAAAAATAGATGATCGGTCGGCGCTATGAATGATATTTTTTGAATGACTGTTGCTCATTATTTAAGAAGCAATAATTACTATTTTTCAAATCTTCGCCAGTGAAATATATAGTACTAATTTGCTTAAACTTTAATATTATTTTCTAGTTTGAATGAATATCTTGTTATATCAAGTATGGTGGCAGGATTTGTAATCAAACTTGAAAGCTGAAGCCAAGTTTAAATAATTTATACATAGGAGCTGAGGCTTTTGAGAATAGACGTAAAGACTTCAAATACTGCTTTTAAAAGCGAATAAATATAGCATAGAAGCTGATACAGTTTTATATTACAAGCAACAATTTTTTTTTGCGGAATGATTGTAGTGAACAATACATTTTTGAGCGTCGAGTATCAATGAAATTTATGCGTAAATCAGCATTAATTATAGCGATCGCACCTCTAATTTTTGTTATAATTTTTCTAAAACCTCTGCGCTACTTTGCGCCTCTTTGCGTTTATATATTTATAAATAATTGAAACTTATAAAATATCAAAAAAATGGAATTGCGACATCTGCGCTACTTTATTGCTGTAGCTGAAGAACTGCACTTCAGTAGAGCCGCCGAGCGACTGCACATCGCTCAACCGCCCTTAAGTCAGCAAATTCAGCAATTAGAGGCGCAATTGGGGGTAGAACTGTTTCATCGCAAAACCAAACGACAGGTGCAGCTAACAGAAGCAGGGGAAGTTTTTTTGCAAGAGTCTTATCAACTTTTAGCTCAACTCCAAAAAGCAATTGAGCTAACCCAAAAAACGGGAAGAGGTGAAAAGGGACAATTACGAATTGGGTTTACCAGTTTGGTAACTTACGATTTGCTTCCTGTGATTTTGCGGCGGTTTAGAGAACAGTTTCCAGAAGTAGAGTTGGTATTGCAAGAATTAACCACAGCTCAGCAGGAGCAAGCGCTACAGAATCGGCACATCCATGTAGGTTTTGCCCATCCACCTTTAGAAGACAACACACTCAATCAAGAGTGCATTCAGCAAGAAGCGTTAATTGTCGCTATGTTAGAAACTCATACCTTAGCTGAACAAGAAAAGATTTCAGTGCGATCGCTAGTAAACGAAAACTTTATCATGTTCCCTCGCCATTTGGGGCCCGGACTTTACGACCAAATCCTAAGTCTTTGTCAGCAAGGAGACTTCAGCCCAAAAGTGACTCAAGAAGCGATTCAGATGCAGACGATTATCGGATTGGTTTCAGCGGCAATGGGGGTTGCGATCGCACCGTCTTCATTGCAAAATCTTCAGAGAACTGGTGTAGTTTATCGTACTCTAGAGGAGAAAACACCGTTAGTAGAAACGGCTATAGTGTGGCGGGAAGAGGATATGACACCTGTACTAAAGGAATTTCTACAAGTTGTCAGAAGTATCTACGTTTACAAGAGCGCTCGCTTTTTATCAGATTTAGGGAGGGTTAACTAGCACCATAGTGATTTTATCTAAGTTGATAGGGGATGGTGGGGGCGATCAGAACTAATCATGCTTTGTGAAATTAGAGATGATTAGCAGTCATTTAATTATGAAGCACACAATTAATAAACGTATGTCTCAAGCCAATTTAAGTACCAAGGATCGTTGATGTATTCAAAAACTTTTTTCTTTACAATTTCATCTGATTTTAAATGTTCTGAGGATAAACAAGCCAACAGGATTAAATATTTTGCAAGTGGATAAGGATTTTGTTTAGTTTTGGGGAATAGGTAAGCATTTAAATCAAAAGATAATTTTTCTTGCTTCCCAAGATATCTGATATTGTTTGCTACTGAGCCTGAATCTTCTAGTCCAGAAGATGTTTCCTCATCTAACATTTTTTGGCATAAATCATATCTGTAAAAAATAATTCTTGGAATTACAGATATTATTTGTCTTCTCAAAAATGGATCGTGTATCCAAAGCGATTTATTACTTTGTATTAAAGATAGGATTTCTTGAGGTTTACCATACTTTGCCATAAACCATACTGTGCAATAGTAATCAAATGGTTTTTTATTTTTCTTTAATATTGAGTAAATTTTATTAATAATTTCTTTACAATATTGATTATTTGGAATAGACCAATCAGTTAAAAGTTTTACGATGTAGAACAGAGTCACATCATCATATACTTTTAAATTTTCTAATATTTCTATAACTACTATTGAAGTTTCATCAGAAAAACCTAACAATGATAAATAGTAAATTATATTGCTTCTAATGCTAGGATTTTTTAAAAATAATTCTTTTATATTATCTAATAATATATTAGATTTTAGTTTGCCTGCTGTTGTGAAAAAACGTTTAGTAACTTTATCCCAACTTTTTAAATTACTAAACTCTTGATGTTTTTTAAATTTTTCATAAAGTTGATAAACTATTTTATTATATTTAATTGTATCAGTTTCATTTGTATTTATTGAATCCAAAAACTTATTTTCTCTAACCAAAAAATGTCTTTCAACTTCTTCAGGATTATATATATTAGTCTTCCCAAGATTTAACGCTAGTCCTCTACTTTTTAACACATCATTTATTATTCCTAATGTTTCGCAAGCTTCTTCAAAAGAGTTAACGCCGAAGTTAATATCATCCATCCAGCGAACAAAATTACCATCTGTTCTGGATTGAATAACTTCATCAACCTCAAATAATAATGCATGAGCTAATAATCTTGCTGCTTCTAGATTGATAGTTGGTAATCCTTTCAATGATGATGGTAAGTAGTCTGGATTCCATGAAAGTTGTTCAATTATAGTAAATAAAAGATCCAAAACAACTTCGGGTGTTTCAATCTGACTAGAAATTATATGACGTAGTTCTCTAAGTCCAATACTGTCATAATAGTTAGCAATATCAGTAACTGCCAAAAAACTACAATTACTACCAAATTTCCAAATTTCTTTTTGAAATTTTTTCCACTGTATATGCCAGGGATAATCCCGTAAATTTCTGAATTCGTGTGGTAATTTAAGAGTGTGTTTATCTCTAGAATAATAAGCTTGTTTACTAGGTTGAGAATTTAATAGCTTTTCTTGCAGACTTTTTTCAACGATAGTCTGTAGAACAAGTGCATCAGATGGACACGGTAACATTATATGCCTGCATACACCATACTTTTTTTCTAATTTATAAATTAGGGGAGATTTAGCACGATATTGACCACTAAGAATTTGTTGTTGGATAAAGGCACTACGTTCCTTAATATTGATGTTAAAGTCATAATAATCATGTAAATCACTAATGTCTTGCGACCGTAATTGTTGACGAACTACATTACGCCAAACTTCTACTAGATTAGTCTCAGAAAAAATTTCTTGTAAATCTTTTACTCTTTGAAGATGAAATCTTTCTGTAGTTTTCATATAATTTACAGCAAGAAAGTTTTGTAAGTTAATTAGATAAAAATTTTTACAAAGGAGCTTTGCATAGCCTAAATTTAAGCAAAGGCATTATGGTAGCAAAGCTTCCTTAATAACCTAAAATATGCATTAGTAACAAAAGTTACTTTAAGTTATGGGAATTTCCTGTTGACTGGCTCACTCTGCCTCATGTTTTCACGCTGAAGCAGTGCGTCCAAACTTAATTCTGTCAGGTTAACACCTGCTCAGTTTTATAAGCAACAATGATTGTACGGAGAATAAAGAATGAACGATCGCTACAGTATGGTAATTCAATGGTCAGATGAAGATAATTGCTACTTAGTACACTTACCGGAATTCCCTTGGCAGCAATTCCACACTCATGGTAAAAGTTATGAAGAAGCAGCTAAACACGGGCAAGAAGTAATTGAATCTCTGATTGAATGGTATGAAGAGCAAGGAAAACCTTTGCCAGAGCCAATTACTTTTCCTCAAAAACCGTTAAAAGTGGCTTAAATATTTTTAAGATACAGTGCATCGCACCTTACCCCAATTCCTCAACATCAGCACTTTCCCCTTCAAACTCAACAGGCTCAAACTTCACCTTGTTGTATAAATCTTGTAAAGTAATCTCAAAAGGTACGGTTACAAGTGCGATCGCTTCATCTTCTTCATCATATTCACGAAGCGTCCATTGCTTTTTCCCAGTTTTGGAAAATTGATCTACATGAATCTGAGTTTGGTCAATTAATAGGTATTCTTGGAAAGTGGAAATAGTTCGATAAGCCTGAAATTTATCTTCGCGATCGTAGTTTTTAGTAGATTTAGACAAAACCTCAACAATAACTTGGGGATTTGTAATAATATCTGTACGATTGTTGAAAAATTCTGGTTCACCAACTATTACTGTCACATCTGGATACGTGTAGATACGCTTTTGGTTTATCCACAGACGCATATCGCTATTAAACACTTCGTACTCTTGTTGTCTGAACGCGAAGTTTAACACAGCATAGAAATTACCAGCTATACGATTGTGATTTATTGTTCCACCTGCCATAGGAATTATTTGCCCATCAATGTATTCACTTTTGTAGTCAGCAGTTTCTTCTAGCTCTAAATATTCCTCTGGGGTATAGTATCGCTGTTTTGTTATTTGCATAATTTGATCGGGTAGCAATGTTTAACGATACGGAGTGTCTAGTGACCCATATTTACTGAACAGTTTAACGTGATTAGATAGAGATGTTATGTGCTTTCTACAAAGTGAGCGTAGGCGCAGCCCGCACTTCGACAAAGCTTAGTGACCACCGTAGGCATTGCTATCTAAATTCACAAAGTCTACTAGCTTCTTTTCCTATTGATAACCAGCTGCTTGTAACAGAAACAACTTGGCATAACGTCCTCCTAGCTGTAACAAATCTTCGTGAGTTCCCTGTTCTATAACTTCCCCGTTTTCTATAACTAGAATTTTGTCAGCCATTCGTACTGTTGAGAAGCGATGAGAAATCAAAAGTACCATCTGATTTTGAGTAATAGCGCGAAAATGATTGAAAATCTCAAATTCAGCTTGGGCATCTATTGCTGATGTTGGTTCATCTAACACCAAGATATCTGCTTGCGATCGCATAAAAGCACGAGACAGTGCAATCTTCTGCCACTGTCCCCCAGAAAGTTCTTGTCCTCCCTTAAACCAACGACCAAGTTGAGTCTGAAAGCTTTGGGGTAATTGGTCAATAAAAGATTGGGCCATGCCTTTTTCAGCAGCACTTTTCCATTGAGTTTTGTTTTCGAGATGTTCTACATCGCCCACGCCAATATTCTCCCCCACAGTGAACTGGTAGCGGACAAAGTTCTGAAAAATCACACCAATACGACGCCGCAACACATCCACATCCCATTCCTGCAAATCCAAGCCATCTAAGAAAATTCGCCCAGAGTCTGGGGTGTAAAGTCGGGTAAGTAGTTTGATTAAAGTAGTCTTACCGGAACCGTTTTCACCGACAATTGCCAGTTTCTCTCTGGGTTTGAGATGTAGCGAAATGTTTCTCAATGCTGGCTTGGAACTTCCTGGATAAGTAAATGAGACGTTCTCAAAACGGATACCATCTTGGGGATTTAAACCAATGGTTGCCTTACCCCAAGATTTTGGTACTTCTTCTTCCAGAAAATCATAGAGATTTGATAGATATAGGTTATCCTCATACATCCCTCCAATAGAAGTGAGGGCATTGGAAAAAGTAGATTGTCCTTGGCGAAAAACGGTGAGATACATTGTCATATCTCCCAAAGAAATCTTACCTAACACTGTTTCCAACACAATCCAAGCATAAGCTAGGTAAAAAGCACCAGTACTGACTAAACCCAGGAGATACCCCCACAATCCTCGCCGGAGAGTTAAATCGCGGTCTTCGCCATAAAGTTGCTCAAACAGGTTGCGGTAACGTCCTAGCAACATCTCTCCCAGTTGGTAGAGTTTGACTTCTGTGACAAAATCTTCTCTTGCTAGCAGATTTTCTAAGTAGTGCTGTTGACGAGTTTCTGCTGCACGCCAACTAAACAAGCGAAAGCCTTCTCCGGCAAACTTTGTTTCAGAAATAAATACAGGCATAGCTGCCAAAACCAGCACCACCACTGCCCAACCTGAGAAATTTACTAGCAAAATACCGTAGGTGAACAGGGAAAGACCATTTTGCACCAATCCAAAGGTGCGGTTTACTAACGAAAGGGGACGAACTGATGCTTCTCGTCGGGCATTAGTTAATTTGTCATAAAATTCTGAGTCTTCAAACTGCCTAAGATCGAGTGTCAGCGCCTTTTCTAAGATGAGTACATTTACTCGCTGACCCATTAGCGCCCGCAATAACGACTGACAAATAGTGATTCCCCGCTGACTCCCTGCTAGTAAAATTACAGCGATCGCTTCTAATCCTACATAAGATAGGGAAGGATAAATATTGACAAAACCATTGCTTTGTGAGTTAACTTGAGAGGCAAGTACCACTGCATCCACAATTAACTTACTGATGTAAGATATTGCCGCGGGTAAAAGACCAGCAACTATTGTTAAACTAGCCAGAAGAATAGTAAGCGATCGGCTAGTAGTCCATACTAAGTTTACAGCCCGTCCACTGTAGCGGAAAACCGTCAGTGATTGGCGTAGGATATTTCTTTTTTTTTAATTTTCATCTTTTTTGGTGAGACACCCCAGCTTGGGCGGATCTTCCTAACTCTCTTAATCTTTATATAATTTTAACAATAAACAACTCAGAACTCAGGAGCTAGAATGACGAGTATGCGACTGGGTGGTGAATACCATACTGAAGTTAACGGATATTCTGACTCCTGAATTCTGACTCCTGTTTACATTTTTATCCCCACAATCTCCTACCTGCTTTCCCATTTAATTTTTGGTGAGTATCTTTTAACAAAGCTGGAATATCTAACTTTTCTGGACAGCGAGGCAAACAATCACCGCATTCTGTACAACGGTTGCCTTTCATTCCAGGGAACCAGTGACCGGCATTTTCAAACATTCCGTAACGATATTGGCCATAGTCTTTCATGTTGTATGCTACGGCAAGATTACGTAACCGCAATACCTCTGGAATATTGATATTTTCTGGACAAGGTAAACAAGCATAACACTGACTACAATTATCAGTTTCTAAAGCAAGTTTTTGATGATTTTCTAACCGCCAGAAAGTGGAAATTTCTGCTGATGTTAACTCTCCATCATGGTCAGCAATTTGCAAAGGTTCTCTTAATTCCTCTGGGTTAGCTGGCCCTATACTCAAAGTAGTAATACGGTGATTAGCAAGTAAAAACCGATAATTCAGTTCTAAGGGTGAATACGGGTAACATAGGTCTTTTAGAGTTTGTGGTGGTGTGTAGAGGCGTCCTCCCTTATCAGCAGGGGAAATAATGAAAATGCCCATATCCTTTTCGGCAGCTAGTTGAATTGCTGGTGCGTGCCGTTGGAAGAAATAGTAATAATGCAGATTGACAAATTCAAATAAATCTGTATTGATTGCTGCCTGAATTACCTCTAATGATCCGTGCGTGGAAAAACCAACGTGTCGTACTCGGCCATCAGCAACTGCTTCCTCTACTGCTTGCATACAGCCATTTTTGGCTTGCACCCACTCTAAATGTTGCCAAGTGTTCAAACCATGAACGCCTAAGCAATCTAAATAATCTAGCTGTAATCGTTCTAGAGATTCGTCGATGCACCGACGCATGGTGTCAGTATCTGCTGTAGCTGAGATTTTGGTAGTGACATAAAGCTTCGTTCGGGGTACTGACAACCCAGCTTTTAGCGCTCTACCAAGATACTCCTCGCTTTTGCCATAACCTCTGGCGGTTTCTAGATGATTAATTCCTAGCGCTAAGGCTTGTTCGATCGTCTGGTGAGCATTTTCAAAATCAGCCAGGTAGCGCATCGTTCCCAAGGAAAAAACCGAGAGGCGCAGATTCGTTTTTCCAAAGCGTCGGTATTGCATTTTTAACAAAGAGTTCAGAGTTAGGAGTTATAAGTTAGGAGTTGAAGGAAGTAAATCATAGCTCTTAACTCCTAACTTTTTTTGCTTACAAGTTAGGAGTTGAAGCAAAATAACTCATAACTCCTAACTCATAACTCATAACTTTAATTTAGCTGTCGTCATTACCAAAGCGCTTGATCAAATCTTCAGGACGGAGATTAGAAATAAATTCACGGAAGGCTTGCTGTTCGGCTTCATCTGCATCGCGATCTACAGGGATAGAAGCATCGGCAATGACTTCTTCCATTACCCAAATGGGAGTATTTGTACGGAGGGCAATAGCGATCGCATCGCTAGGACGCGCGTCAATTTCTTTTTTGACTTCGCCTTGCTGGACAATTAAAGCTGCATAAAATGTATCCTTTTGCAGGGAATGAATAATCACCTTTTCTAGAGTCATGTTCCAAGTCTCTAAAATATTCACAATCAGGTCGTGAGTTAAGGGTCTAGGAGGCTTCTGATTCTCCAGTGCGCCCATAATTGCCCTAGCCTGTTCCTGACCAATGTAAATTGGCAAAGCCCGCCGATCTGAAGAATCTTTCAAAAGGACGATCGGGCTGCGGGTTATGGCATCTAATGCTATGCCAGCGACTTTCATTTCAATCATTGCCTAAGCCTCTACAATGCTTTGAGAGCCTTTGATAGCGTGTAACAAATAACACCACTTTTTAGGCGGTTTGGTGACAGTAATAAACATAAGCATTCGTTCTCTATAATTGCTTCTATTAAACTCCGAACTTGTGGTGAAAACCAGAGTAAGTCAAATTGGTCTTCTTAAAGAATAACCTTCTTAACCAAGTATGCCTTGTGAAGGATGCTAATGTGTTAATATTCCTATCCTAAAAAAAGTCAGAAAATATACTTGGATGTTCGAGATTTCTGTGACAATTACCAATTGACTTCAGGCAAAATTAGGCAATAAATAGAGTTAGTTTGACAAAAAAGCCGTGTTTACAGGATTAATCCAAGCATTAGGAACGATGGAACCCTTAGGGGGCGATTCTTGGCAAATTACTTGTGTAAGTCAGTCGGGTGAAGTAATTATGCAAGATTTGGCTTATGGTGACAGTGTTGCTGTCGATGGTGTTTGCCTGACAGTAGAACAAGTTTTAAAAGACGGGTTTATTGCCACGGCTTCACCAGAAACTCTACGCCGCACGACGTTGGGAGGTGAGCAAACCCAACAGAGATATGTCAATTTAGAAGCGTCGCTCAAGGTAGGCAGCAAAGTTGGCGGTCATTTTGTGATGGGTCATGTAGACGGCATCGGTCGATTGCTAGTGGCAGAACAAACGGCTACTTCTTGGGAAATGACCTTTATTGCTTCCGTTGCGATCGCACGGTACATTGTCCCCAAAGGTAGCATTGCCGTCAATGGCATCAGCCTCACAGTCGCCGATTATGAGCCAGAACTCTCCCAATTCAAAGTAGCGGTAATTCCCCTGACATACAGCGAGACAAATCTTCGCTATTTGGTTTCTGGCAGTTTAGTGAATCTAGAAGGGGATATTCTCGGCAAATACGTCGAAAAATTCCTTTATTCTGGCAACCCCCACACCAGAGCTAATGATGACAATAGTATAGATGGCATTACACCCGCATTCCTAGCAGAACACGGGTATTTGTAATTTAGGAATGGGGATAGAGAGTGGGGAGCAGGGTATTAAGAATGGGGTATGGAGCATTAGTTATTCCTCCCCCTGTTCCCCTGTTCCCCTGCTCTCCTGCCCCTCAGCTTCTTCTAGCTGCCTGGTTGCTGGCTTACCTGGGCGGTTTGCAAGCCTCGCACTAATTGGCTGAGGGCACTTTGTAATTCCACGCCTGGGTCAGAAGCAACCCACCCATCTTGTGTCAGGTGGCGGACTTCAAAGTGTAAGTGAGGACCTGTGGAGTTCCCAGTACTGCCAACTCGCCCGATGACAGTTCCAGGTTGTACCCACTGACCGGGTTGAACGAGGATTTCTGACATGTGACCGTAGAGAGTTTGTTCAGCGGATTTGTGATTCAGGATCACGGTTAAACCATAACCACCCACCCAGTTAGCAGTTTCCACTTGACCCGCAGCAGCAGCCAAAACTGGTGTTCCCGTAGGCGCACCCAAGTCTGTACCAGCATGAAAGCGTTGATTACCTGTGATTGGATGAATTCGCCAACCAAACAAAGAAGTAATGGGAGCGGGAATAGACAGGGGATACATCATTCCCGTACCACTATATGCAACTCTCCCCATGTAGGGAATTTGCGGCAATACTGATGCCAGTGAGAAATCGTAAGCTACGTTGCTGGGGCGGGGTGCAATGTTACCATCTGCCATTGGTGGCGGTAAAGTACCACCACTCGGTGCAATAGGAGTTGCACTAACTCTTGTAGGACTGAATTCAGCGGGAGTCGGGATAAACCGATTCGAGCGAAATGCGCTCTTGGTGACACCGCTAGAACCACTTTGAGTTGGAGTAGCACGCCATCTGCTGGTGTTGCCAGTAGAAGATGCAATCTGCCGCACGGGTGGAACTACTGGTAATTGGGCGTTTTGACTTCTTCTGAGCCAATTAGGTGCTGGTTTAGCATTAGAATCAGCTACACTCCTTTGGGGTACTTTGGCGCAAACGCCGCCTAATACACTTTGCCCTGATGGCAAAGTGGCTCGACAACCACTGGAGCGTTCTGTAAGAATTACAGAGTTTGGTGCTTGATAAGTACCTGTGGCACCACTGTCATAACTATTAGGATCGATATAAGCGTTATTATAATCCTTGGTTTTCTCCGCCCTTGCACTGACAGGGCTATTAGAGTTATTTGATGGTTGAGCAACTTCTGGAAGTTTTTCAGGTGCATAGCGGAAAGGGGTATTGGGTTTTTCCTGTCTAACCCTTACAGGAGTAACCTGGGAGGCTTCTACTTTGGGCTTTGACTGTCTGATAATCACAACAGGTTCAGCTGCTTCGATTTTGGGTGTAGACTGCCTAACTGGCTCTTTTGATTGAGCAACCTCTGGCTTGCCTAATCTCTGTCTGAGTCTGGCTCGCCGTTGGGAAAATTCCGGTTGCGCTTGAGCGGCTTGCGGCGACGCAACAGCCTGTTTTTTATAAGTCGAGGCTTTAACTGGATTTGTAACTGCTGTTGGTTGAGAACTTTCAACAGTGGGAACGATGTTGTCTATTTGTGCTTCCGTTTGGGCAAACACGAAGCCACCGCTAAGGAGGCTAACGCTACTCAGCCAACAGAGGCTCTGAGCTGGTAGCGTTGAGGCAAAACGTTTTTTTGTCAGACTTTGCTGCCATAAGTAATGCAAACGATAAGGGGCAGAATTTTTGCGCTGCGTCATTTGTTCTCTCAGTTGTGTGTAATTAGCCTAAAGAGATGATGCTAGTGGTTTGTCTTGCCCAAAGAGCGAAATTTTGAACAAACCTCAAATTTAAACGGAAGATTTATGGTACCCATTTGTTCTCTCAGTTGTGTGTAATTAGCCTAAAGAGATGATGCTAGTGGTTTGTCTTGCCCAAAGAGCGAAATTTTGAACAAACCTCAAATTTAAACGGAAGATTTATGGTACCCCAAACTGATTGTACCGGGTTCAATATAAATTTCCGGTGTATTTAGTCCCTTTGTATCATGTGTTTCTAAATCAATTCGTAAATTTCCTTGAGATGTCACCCCAACTACAGTACCTAAAAGATTATTGACGTAGACCCGATCGCCCATGTTTGTAAGCAAATCTAGATAGCAAGACAAGAGTATGCTTATTCCTTCTTCGCAAAGGCACTCTATACCGGATTCTATTCCCAGCAAGACTTTAGAGGTGAGCATTTCCAGACACGAAATTGGTCTGAAATCTTGGGAAGCTTGCCACGATTCCAGATTGATTCCAGTTTCTGGTACTGGATTCGTCCAGTTAATACCAACACCAATTACTGCTTGGGTAATTTGTCCTTTGTTTACTTTGGTTTCTGTCAAAATGCCGCCTAGTTTGCGACCATTTAAAACTAAATCGTTAGGCCATTTTATCCCAACATCTATACCGCATTGGCGCAATTGCGACGCAATTCCCCAGGCAGTAGCGAAAGTTAGCTGATAGCTGTCAGTAGCTTCTATTTTGTGGTCGAAAGAAATCGCCACGGAAATATATAATCCCCCAGCCGGAGAAATCCACTGCCGGCCCCATTGTCCTCGCCCAGCAGATTGCACAGTTGCGATTACTACTGTCCCTGAAATAGCCCCTTGCTTGAGTAAGTTCCAGAGGGTTTGGTTGGTTGAGGAGACGCTTTCAAAAAAGTGAAGAGAAAATGGTAAATATGTATGCTTACGCCCTGCTTGCAAGGCTGCTTCCAAGTTTTGCAGATTAAATCCCACAGCAGTTAATCCAAATTCCGTTGTTCAAGTTAGCATTGATTGGCTGATGAGTGAGTTCTGTTTAGGTTTGGTTAAAGATGCACACTTGGCACTGGCGCAATTGGGAAGGACTGCCCTATCTAACTTGTAGTATTCTGGAACGTTGGCATCACGGCTTCTTTACCCAGCAGTTTTGGCCGCGATCGCCACAAGTTATCACAGAAGTATTGCAACCAGAGGCATCAGTCTATCGCTTAAAGCAGGTTCATGGCAATACTGTTCTCACCCCCCAAGAAGTTGAAAGCTTCTTAAACTCTGCTGAGGAGGATTTCGCATCGGCAGATGGTTTAATGAGCGAACAGCCTCTACAAGCGGTTTGGGTCGCTAGCGCAGATTGTACACCCGTGTTGATTGGGGATGTGCGAACTGGACGGGTGGCAGCATTACACGCAGGCTGGCGGGGGACTGCTAAAAAGATTGTGCCCTTGGCGATCGCTCGACTACAATCTCAAGGCAGCAAACTTGATGATTTGAGAATTGCGATGGGCCCAGCGATCGCTGGTGAGGTTTACCAAGTCTCTACCGAAGTGGCTGCCGAAATCGGGGCTAGCATCATACCAGATGAAGACGAACAAAAAATCGTTCAAGCATTGCATGAATTACCAAATTCACCTTTGCTAGAAGACCCCGATCCAGGAAAGGTACGGTTAGATGTGCGGCGAGTGAATACCTTACAACTGGAAAATATGGGGATTAGTGCAGAACAAATTGCGATCGCACCTTATTGTACTTTCCAAACTCCAGAGCATTTCTTTTCTTACCGCCGGGAAAAAGAAAAAAAAGTACAGTGGTCAGGGATTGTCAGCGGCAAAACAAGTCACTAGCATTCAAATGTGTTTTGGCTGATAGAGCGATCGCTTTATCAGCTTGGATTCAATATATAAATTCGCCATGTTGTGGATCAAAAATACGGCATTTTAAATGATGACAGAGATCCTGAATAATTCTCAAATCACACATGCCAACATGGGGCGAGAGATAAATCAACTTTACGGGTTCATCATCTAAACAGACTTTCCATACAGAAAAATCACTAGGATTTTCTCTAGTGCATCCTGGAAAGTAATAATAACCATCATGGAATTCAACGTCAGGATAAAGTTCATAAATTACAGAAATTATTTCTGTGCTAGTACCAATTTCTAAAATATTCTCTTCATTGATATGGTTTATCGAGAGAAGGTCAGGTGATATTCGCATTAACCAGAAACTGAGACTCATAACCTGCCGCAGGTTCCTGTATCGTTGAGTCGGAATATAGTAAGTTTTACTTCGTTAGTATTGCCATAAGCATCATGAATTTTTTGCATTATCCCCAAAAGTGTTGGGTCAATGAGATACTCTTCTGTTTCAAAGTCGATAGCAATATGCCAGTTGTAATGCATTTCGATCGGAGTTGGACGTAAGCGCTCGAAAACAGCACGACACCGCACAGCAAGAGCATCACGCTGTTCCTGACGATGGCTTACTTCTTCAGGTGTTAAGGTTGATGCTGGTAAAATGCGAGTGCGTTTTGGTTGGGATACCTGTGTCATATCATTGTCTTGTTTATATCTAAATAAAAACCTAACTCAAAGCTTCACTCAACAACTCGCGGTGCAGTAAAGCACCATCCACCAAAGATTGGATTTTCTCTGATGATAAAGGATCGCCATTGGCGTAATGCTCCATCCAAGTCAGACCAATTAAATTGGGATCATCGGGTAAACTCGTTAAATCCCAACCAGGCATTTCTAAGTCTTCCATGAGACGATTTACTTTGGGGTCATAACTGAGAGCAAAGCAGCGACAACCTTCAGCAGCAGCCATAATTAAACTGTGCAGGCGCATCCCAATCGCCATTTCAACGCCACGAAACACCCCTTTTAAAAGTTGCGGATCTTCCAGACACAAAATCTTGCTGACATCTTTAAGGTGTGGTTGAATGGCTTCGGCAATACTTAAATCTTCACTTTTTTGAAACGGCAATAATAAAATAAATGCTTGCGTAGCTTTTTGAAAGTCAACCAAAGCACGAGTTAAGTTTGCTAAACGTTTTTCTGTAAGTTGGGGATGCGATCGCAACGTTACCGCAACTCTCGGCGCAGGTAAATCCCAAAGTCCTGGTACTGGTTTAGATTCCAACGCCCAAACTGGGTCAGGAGCTATCATACAAGGAATTTGCCAATCAGATAATAAAGCGGCACTGGCGCGATCGCGGACACTGATTTTGGTACAATTACCAAAGGTTTGCCGTGCTAACCAACGAGTTTGCGGACGCACTAACGGGCCAATACCCTGCGCCCAAGCAATGGTTTTCAAACCCATTTTCTGCGCTAATGCCATCAGTCCCCCATAATAAAATGGGCTGATGGTACTGGTAACATCTTGAATCAGACTCCCACCGCCCCAAATCAAGGCATCACAAGAACGTAAAGCTTGCAGTACAGCTAAGGGAGCCATGCGATCGCAGGTTTCTACATTGTAGCGATCGCGGGTTTCCTCTGGATTACCAGAAAGCACCACAGGCGTTACGTGAGATGGCAACATTTGCAAAAGCGTTGCTAATAAAGCTTCGTCACCACCATTACCTTTACCGTAATACCCAGACAATAATGCCCGCATCTTGACCATTTTGGATTTTGGATTTTGGATTAATTAATAGCTATTGTTAAATGAATCTCTGTCTCCCATATAGATGGTAAACTCATTCCCAAGTTCTATAGCAGTGGTCAAACAACTTAGGACATTCATTGGCAAATCGTCATAGAGCTACTGTCACAGCTATCCATAACAGACTTGTCCTAAGCAGGATAAGCTGCTATAATTACTCACATTTTTTCAACTCCGAAGTGAACACTTCCGGTTTTATCGACAGAAGTCTTGCTAGCTTGCGTTTCTTGGTCTGTGCTTCGATACTTGGATAAAGGTTACGATCGCTTATCTTTAAAACTAGCTAATACAATAGACATCTAGTGAAAAATCCTTGTAGAAACGCGAAATTTCGTGTCTCTACAAGGATTTAAATTTTCAAAAGATTGGTTTTGTTACACAAAAAGTAGGAGTAGAGTTCTAATGTGGAACTTGAAAACTGGTATTTTGCTACTCACGCTGAGTTGCATAATTGCAACTGGTATAACCGTATATCTTCTTGGCGGCATTGAACCAGTACAAATTCAAGCTTTGCTGAAATCTTCTGGTATCTGGGCACCTATTATTTATATTGCTTTGTACGTTGTGGCAACCATGTTAGTTTTGCCCTCAACAGTATTAAATTTGACTGGAGGTGCCATTTTTGGCCCTTGGCTGGGTACTGTCTGGACTAGTCTTGCAGCAGTCATTGCGGCAATAATTGCCTTTGTTTTTACTCGAACTATTGGGCGCAAAGCAGTTGCAAAACGACTAGCAGGACGCTGGCAAGCTATGGATGCTGAAGTGCGTCGTGGAGGGCTTTTTTATATGTTTGCCATCCGATTAGTACCAATTATGCCCTATGGCTTGGTCAACTTTGTCGCGGGACTGACTTCGATTAGCTTTAAAGATTATGTTCTAGGTACAACACTTGGTACTGTTCCTAGTGTCTTACCTTTTGTATTACTAGGTAGTTCTGGTCTGAAGGCAGTGAATACAAACGATTTTTTGCCGCTAATACTTGCATTAGGCTTAACTGGAACGCTGGTAGCAGGGTCTACTTGGTATCGCCATCGTCGAACTTTTCCCAAAAAAGCTGTAGAAAGGCTGAAAAAATTAGACTCTTCAGATAACATAAATCCGAAGAATAAATAAAGTATGAGAACGAAACTTGAGTGTTGCTAGGTATACTGTGAACCACACCTTTTCGATCGCAGGCAGCCTGTTATCTTGGCTGTAAAAAAAATTAAACAATATTTTTAGATGTTACCAAAGTATTCATTCATTGTTCCAATTTATAACGAAGAAGAAATTATTCCAGAACTATACCGCAGACTGAGTGCAGTAATGAATCGGATGGATGGGCTTGTCGAATTAATTTTAATCAATGATGGTAGCCGCGATCGCTCCCTACAATTACTACGAGACCTCCATCAAAAAGACCCACGCATTTGCTATCTGAGCTTTGCTCGTAACTTTGGTCATCAAATTGCAGTAACTGCTGGTCTTAATTTTGTTCGGGGTCAAGTTATTATCATCCTTGATGCTGACTTACAAGACCCACCAGAACTAATCCCCGATATGGTTGAAAAATGGCGACAGGGCTATCAAGTCGTCTACGCTCAACGCACTCAACGCCAAAAAGAAGGATGGTTTAAGCGTTTTACTGCCTATTTCTTTTATCGTATCCTTAAGAAGCTTGCAGATGTAGAGATTCCTACTGATACTGGTGATTTTTGTCTAATGGATCGGCAGATTGTAGATATTCTCAATTCTATGCCAGAACGTAACCGCTATATTCGTGGTTTGCGTTCTTGGGTTGGCTTTCAGCAAACAGCAATTCGGTTCGAGCGCAACCCCCGTTTTGCTGGGGAAGTTAAATACACTTTTAGCAAATCCTTAGCCCTTGCTATCAATGGTCTAGTGTCTTTTTCAATAGTGCCACTGCGGTTATCAACTTACTTAGGCTTAATAGCAGCGGCGGCGGCCATCTTCATGGCTTTATTAGTCTTGTATTGGCGTCTTTTTGTCCCCCATTCACCTTTAACTGGGTTTACGATTATTTTGATGGCAATTTTCTTTCTCGGATCTGTGCAGTTAGTCAGCGTTGGTATCTTAGGTGAATATATAGGGCGCATCTACGAAGAAGTTAAAGCCAGGCCCCTCTATACTTTGGCAGAGGTAGGTGGTTTTGAGCGCAAATCCTCTAACTCAACGACCAATTCTGACAAATTAGATAATTTAGAAGACGCTTACAAATAGGAATATTTCTTTGGCGTTGCATAATAAAGTAAGACTTACGCAAAAATCGCCCAAAAGCTTTATTTGTCGAACCGCCATCGCGCTTCGCGTCTCGCAGAGAAGACGCCTTCGCGTTCGCTTTAGCGTCTCTGAAAGAGAAGCGTCTCGAAGAGAAGAACGCCAAGAATTCGTAAAGTGTGCGTAAGTCCTATAAAAGTTTGTTTAAACAAATATAAAATTCAAGCTACATATCACCTTGACAGTGCTACTCTCCACTCCAAATCTTTAACTCTCAACTCCTAACTTTCTTATGCACACCCTTTCGATTCCCACCTGGATTATTCATGTTTCTAGCGTTATTGAGTGGATTGTCGCCATTTGGTTAATCTGGATTTACGGCGAACTGACTAATAACCGCAGCTGGTGGGGATTATCCCTGGCGATGTTACCAGCTTTAGTCAGCGCTATGTGTGCTTGTACTTGGCATTATTTCGACAACGCCGAATCTTTGGAATGGATGGTAACGCTTCAAGCTACCATGACTTTAGTTGGTAATTTTACGCTTTGGGCGGCGGCGTTTTTGATTTGGCGTTCTACCAAATCTGTTAACACTGTTGAACCAAAACCTATCAAATCAGAGCAATGATTTCTAAAGAAACCCTGTTTGCACTTTCACTGTTTCCCTATTTGGGTTTCTTGTGGTTTATCAGCCGCAGTCCGCAAATGCCGCGTTTGGCGCTGTATGGATTTTACGGCACTCTCGTCTTTGTTGCCATTACTATCCCGGCGGGGATTTATGCTGTATTGCATTATGGCGAGTCTTTAGCCAATGTGGATTGGTTGCACGGTGGTGCAGAACTATTTTTGACGCTTTCTAACATCTTGCTTGTGCTGGGTTTTGGGCAAGCTGTAAGGCAATTACAAATGAAAAATGAAAAATAATAAATTCAGCGATAAATAGTGTTTGGATTGCAATGAGGAAGAGTTAGATGGACGTAATTCCAGCGATTGATTTACTAGAAGGTCACTGTGTGCGACTGTATCAGGGAGACTACGATCGCTCGCAAGTTTTTAGCGAAAATCCTGCTGATGTTGCCAAACAGTGGGTAGATCGAGGTGCTACCAGATTGCATATAGTTGATTTAGATGGTGCCAAAGCAGGTAAAATAGTAAACTTAGAGGCAATTGAAGCGATCGCTCAAGCAGTGTCAGTACCCATTGAAATTGGTGGAGGATTGCGCGATCGCAACAGCGTACAACAAGTATTTAATCTAGGTATACAATGGGCAATTCTCGGAACCATTGCCGTAGAACAACCCCAGTTAGTGCAAGAACTCTGTCAAGAATTTCCCGAACAGATTATTATCGGTATTGATGCCCGTAACGGCAAAGTAGCAACTCGCGGCTGGTTAGAAACCTCGGAAGTTTTAGCAACTCAACTGGCTGTACAAATGCAAGAATTGGGCGCAGCCGCCATAATTTACACAGATATCCACCGGGATGGTACACTGACAGGCCCAAATTTAGAAGCTTTGCGAGAACTTGCAGCAGCAATTTCCATCCCGATAATTGCTTCTGGTGGGGTAAGTTCTGTCACCGACTTGTTGAGTTTGTTGGCGTTAGAACCTCAAGGCGTGACTGGCGTAATTGTGGGACGTGCCTTGTATACTGGGGATATTTTACTCAAAGAAGCATTACGAGCGATCGGGCCGGGGCGAATTCAAGATATTCCACCCAATCTCGGTTTTTCTACCTTTGCTTGACATTTTCTTGGCAAGTTCGACAAATAGACCATCTTGTAGAGACGCGATTCATCGCGTCTTTACCCAAGAATGTATTGCAATCATTAATTGAATTGATATTAGTTTAATTATTTTGACAACTACCTTTGGATAGATAGGGTAAACACTACGCGATTTCTGATTAGAAAAAGCTTGCGATTCACGAAAAAATACACACTGCATATTTAGTTAATTGTGTCAATATGTAATCCCTAGCATTGCCTAATAAATCAGCAAGGCCTTCTGTGGACTGAATTTATATTCATGCTTTCAGTAGATGCAGTTATGACTTTGCAAATGCAATAATAAATATGTTCTCAAACAATAAATAGTTGCTGTAGTTTAGATAAAAAATTCAGATTTTATCAGACTCTAGTAACTTAAGTTTTTAGAAAATTGTTTGATGTTTTGAGAAGGTAACACAATGAATAAAATCCTAAAACGCGCACTTTTACCCAGCCTCATGGCTGCAAGTTTAGCTGGTGTAAGCTTAGTTCCCGCCAAACCCGCTGCTGCTGATGACCAAGTACTAAGAGATGCAGGTATTGGGGCTGTTACCAACGTTGTAACCGGAGCTGTTAGGGGAAATGGCAGTGTATTAGGGAATGCTGTTAAGGGTGGTGTCACTGGTGCAGCCGTCAACGGTGCAAATGGTCTGAGAAATACTCGCAATCGCCGTCACCGGAACGCTGTTCAAGATGTCGGAGTCGGTGCAGGGACTAGCGCAGTAACAGGCGTAATTACTGGCGATAAAAGAGATACCCTTGGCAATGCTATTGATGGTGCAGCTGTAGGTGGAGCAATCCATCTATTAACCAATGGTAAATAATTCGTAAATTCATCGACCTAAAATATTTTCCAACGGTTAACTAACTTATCCCTCCCTAATTGCTCTCCTTCGTAAAAGGAGCAAACCTAACCTCGCTTCCCTAGTAGGGGAGCGAGGTTGTAGGTTAGATTTCTTTGAGATATATACCACCGTCAGGATCGGATGACGTTAGGTTTAATAGTAATCCTAGCCCTTCAACGCCTTTCTAAAGTTTCGACGATAAGACTGATTTGTAATAAACAAAGCTGGCCATAGCAAAGATAAACCAATCCGATTAGTCAAACTTGGATTAAAATTAGTCCGTTCAAACCCTTTCCAAAACTTCCAAGCACCGCCTCCGTAAACCACTATCAAGCCAATAAAAATTAAGGTACTCATTCCCATCAACTCCGTTAGTAACTGACAGAATTTAAGTTAAGTTTTACCACACGAGGTAATCACCTCATAAGCAACACCGAGAAGGTATGACAAAACTCCTCAGTTTTTGATATCTAAGTCAGTTAAACACACATTCTCTTATTCCAGTGTAGATTAGCCTCACGCATCCAAGCTAGTTATCAGCGGTGGGAAGCTAGTCAAAAGATGCAAAAGCGTTATTTGTGGGGTGTTTTGGCGACACATTCAAATGTAAATTCCGATCCTCTAGTACAAAAAAGTCTATACCATATTAAACTACAAAGTTCTGTGGCGCATTATTCTTATACTTCATCTATCCAATAAAGATAATATCTTTCGTTATCCACCCAGCCTCTCGGAAAATCTTTGATAGGAACAATTTTCAAATCACTGCGGTTAACATTCAATTTTTTATTTAAAATCAGCAAAACTTTCTTTCGCTCATCTTGATTTTGAAGTAGAGAATTAATCTGGCTTAATACCTCAGCTTGTTCCACTTCTTGACGACCTTTTTTAAATAAAGTAAAGCTTCCCATTTTTTCAATCTCTGGATAGTAAAACTTTCGATTGAGATAACCAGATAAAGGAGCCATATTCGCATCTCGACTGGCAACAATAAACTCATTATCTAACCCAGCTTTGTGAATATATTGGGCTGTTTCGCGACTAGCAGAAAATGGTATAACTAAATCTCTTGAAAAACTATAAAATCCTCCCCCAAACTGGACATAAAGAATGAGCATAAAAGCCAGATAATGCCATTTATGAATAAATGTAATTGAACGTGGAACAAGAGAAATTTTATTAAGTAAAACTAGAGACTTTTGATAATAACTTCCCAGCCATAAAGCTGCTATTAAAACTAAATAGAAATGTCCAAAATGCCGTGGCATCCCTAAAAATCTCAAGTATGTAAAGGCAAATAATATACAATTGCCTATCATGTAGAAAAAGAAAATAACTGGCTTTTCAGATAATTTTATTAAAGTTAAAACTACAATAAATAAAGCAATTGTCGCACAAACAATTAAATCCAACCATCTTTTATGTGTAGGAATAATTAATAAATAACTACCAAATACTCTGCCGACGCTTCTCAATAGATGACGGATATCTAATTCTATTAGCCAACCATTATTTAACCCACCGTGAAGATAACTATCTGTCGGAGGAGTAATAATATAAATGGATAAAATAAAAGATAATGCGATCATTAAAATACTTAAAAATAAGTCGTACTTTTTGGTTTGACTAAAATAGTGCTGCCGATGTTCGCTATCAAAACAAAATTCAACCAGCAAAGTCAATAATAAAGAAAATGATACTAGTAAACCATAAGCACTACTATTTGCTAGTAAACCCAATAAAATTGCCAAATAAGCATAAGTTATTTTTCTAGATGCAAAAATTGTACAGAATGCAAAAACAAATAACATACTAAAGGCATAGTTTCGAGAAATTAAAAGATATTCGTAAAAAGGAAAGAACCCAAACGAAAATAGAAATTTTTGTTGATAGTTAAAAGGGCTATATAGGCAAAAAAGTGTCACTGAAACAACGGTAATTGCCAAATGGAAAATTTGCATGATAATAGGATCGGAGACTATTTTTCTCAGAATTGCCAAAGAAAAATACCATAGAACAGGATGACCTTCATAATGAATATTTGCAATTAAATCCCCCAACGATTCACTATCTCTGACAATCAGCCAGGGATTTAGTTCATCTCGCCACATAGAATGGTTAAGGATACCTATTAAACCAAGAAAAGAAAAAAGAAGAATAATAAACCAAGGAGAATTCAAAGGTGATTTTGAAGTAAACTTGCTAATTTTATTGCTTAACATTATTAGTTCAGAATCCAATTTTGTTGTATCATCAAGATTGCTGTAAATGCGATATCATCAGATATTATTCTGATTCTTTAACTATTCAGCCAGATGGATTCTGACTTCTGAATTATTACTTATTTTTACTTATAACTTTCTGGTATACCCACTGGTGATAAACCTGCGATCGCTCGTAAGTTTTGGCAACGAATCAACTCAGTAAAATTCAAACTGGAACGCCCTTCAATTTTGGCTACCGCTTCAATTGCTGATAATAGATGCTGTGCTGCTTCAACTTCTGAATAACCACGCCGCTGTGCTATTTTAATTGCGGCTGCATCGGCATTTAACTCTGACTCTTGAGATTTATTAGTGCGCCAGATCCGAAAAGCAGCGATCGCACTTAATCCCCCAGCTACAGCAACGCCCACTACATCTGATTGTGCTGCTTCTAAGAATCCGCCTAACAGGCCAGCCAACACCACACCTTGATAAATGTCGGGTTTAAACCACTTTACCCCCGTCAACCAGCTAACCATCTGCAACAACAGCAAGTCTCGTTGCGGCTTTGTCAGGCGACGCCACAAATCAAAATTAATATATATCGGTCGCGCTTGGTTCCAGGGTTGGGGAAAGGAAGCGTCAATTACTTTTGCTTGCTCTGGCTTACTGACGATTTTTGTCGTCATCCGACCAGAGGCAGGCATCACATCTAACAAACGGCGAATTTCAACATTTGGCTCCATAAATTTAATTATTAGCCATAATGTGCATAGTAACTAGGTGTGTAAAAAATAAAGTTTTCATGTTAACCTTTGATTTATGAGATGCTCTCACAGTCTTGAATAAATTCAGATCGAGCTATAAGAATATTTATTCAGCAGTTTGATAGTATGGCGGGATTTTATAGTATTCCTTTGCCGCCAAATTCCAAACCTCAAAGTTTTGGCTTGCCATTAAGACTATATTTGTAACTACATGGACGCTTTTGCTACCCTCCCACCTGAATGGACGAATAAGGCAATACACGCTTATGATTTTTGCTGTCCTAAATGCCACTCAAGTAGCCTAGAAGCTGAGAAAGTTTGGCTAAATAGGCGATCGCCTGTTCTTACAGAAGACCGTCGTCGCAAATGGCAAGAGTTCTATTACTGTCACTGTGGTTCTGTGTGGTGGGCTTGGAGTAGCGATCGCCCACCAAAAGATGTATCTAATCAGCCAGATTATAATCCTACATAGCTAATTTTCTTCCTAAACAAAACCCCACTTTTAGGTGGGGTTTTGTTTATCTAATTCTGAGATTTATATTTCATCACCAATTTTAGAAGGTGAAAGTAGTACGTAGAGTACCTACATATTCAGTATCGTTAGCATCGTTGTGCTCTGGATTGAAGATTACCAACAAGCCAGGTGTTACCTGAATATTATCGGAAACATTGTACTTGTAAAGACCCTCTAAGTGATAAGAAGTACTGTCGTCGAAGGTAGTATTGCCGGCAACTGTTTTGATGCTACCACCAGTAACTTTGGGTGGTTGACCAAAGATCACACCTAAGACATTGCCTTTTCCACCAAAGTCTTTCAAAGCAAGCGATCCAGCCCAGTACCAAACATCCGCGTCTGTACCCGCATTAGCACCAGTAAGAGCATCAGCAGTTGTATAACCCCCCCAACCACTAATAGCCAAAGTAGAGCCTAGTTGGAAGGTAGCTTCTATACCGTAGTTATTGGATTCAGTGCGAGTACCAGCCCCAAAGGGATTATTGGCAAAAGCGCTACCTGTTCCTTGGAAGAGACTATTAGCTGCATTGCCAGCGAAGTAACTACGGGCGTAGGTGAGACCAATATTGAAGGCTTTGCTGGGTTTGAAAGTTAATTGACCGAAGATGGTGTTATCACCATCGAACAGCCCATTATTAAGACCGGGATTATTAGCACCAAAGATATTACCAGCACCACTTGAAGGTGCTAAATAAGCACCAGTCAAACTGATAGCTTTGTTAGGATTTAAAGTAACAGTCAAAGCAGCAGAATTTTGACCTTGACGGTAAATCGGGCTAAAACGTCCATAGCGAGAGAGCGCACCTCTAGCAGAGCTTGCAAAATCAGGGTTGAAGGCGTTTACGTTTTCCCATAATTCACCACCACTAGCGTCAACTTTGACACGCACCGCGTCAGAAAAGTTGAAAGCGTAGTTGATTTTATCAATCACAACCGAGTTGCCGTTATCTCCATCAAAAGACAAGCGGCTCATGTTAGTACCAGTACCAGTAGCGGTTGCAGCACTACCAACATTAGAAATGGTATTGTTAGCAGTCAAGCGGATTTGCAACTGGTCTGTACCAGTGAAACTGCTGTACAAGTTCAAACGCACCCGGTCAGAAAAAGTGGTGTTATAATTCAAGTCTTGAGTAGGAGCACCACCAGGAACTGCTCTAGTGTCACCAAAAACATCAGACACGGCGAAAATTGCTTCTCCAACCAACTTGGTGGTAGTGGAGAACTGATTAGCTTCTAACTCAGAAGTGCGGGCTTCTAGTCCATCAACGCGACCGCGCAGAGTTGCTAATTCAGCAGAATATTCTTCTTGTAAGCGCTGTAAAGTAGCTAAATCTTGTTTGCTGACCAAATCGGCAGTAGCTGTAGCAATCAGTTCGTTAACCCGATCTAAACAGGCATTCAAACCTGCGGCAAATTCATAACGGGTTAAAGCACGGTTCCCACGATAGGTACTGTTAGGATAACCTGCAATACAGCCGTAGCGCTCAACTAGAGATTGTAAAGCTTGGAACGCCCAATCTGTAGGCTGCACATCTGAAAACTGAGAAACTGATGTTACCTGACTCATGTCGTTAGACTCTTGAGTTTCAGATAACTGGCCAACATTTGTTACCTGTTCGTTGACTTCACCTGCTAAGGCACTATTAGCAACGAAAAATGTAGCAGCTAATACAACCGGACTAACCTTAAAAAGATTCCAGAATCGTTTTGTCATGTTTTTAATTTCACTCACACCTAAAATAATCCAGTCATGATAAAATGCTTTAAACACTTTTCTTTCGTGGATTTCACACACAATCACAGCGACGATTATACCTTTATCTTGTGATTATTACAAGCAATTCATTTAACAAGCTGCTGAACTATAGTTCTTAATTAATTTATTTGGTAATCGCAAGATAATGCGGCGTTTGTAACGTAAAACTGTTCCTTGTTCTTCTAACTGCTGTAAGAGTCGGGTAACAGTTACTCGCGTAGTATTTAAAACTTCAGCAATATCCTGATGGGTAACATTTAAATCAATTAGCTTGCCCCTATCTATGTCACGGCCAAATTTTTCACTTAACCAGACTAAAAACTGCCATAAGCGTAGCGAAATTGGTTTTCGATGCACAATGCTTAGTAGATCCTCTGCTTGTTGAATATGAGACAACAAAGCATTAATATCTTGATGCCACAAATGAGGTGGCACAATGCTTACTTCTACGCCCGTGAGACATTCAATCTGGTAGGGTTTCACCTTAGACAAAGGATAGCCAATCAGATCCCCTAGTCCCCAATAACCGAGAGTGATGAATGTTCCATCTTCACTCCACGTTAAGGTACGAACTGCACCATATTCAATTCGCCAAATTACGTCATTGTAAGGTGGAATTACTTCTCGACGGGTAAATATCTGTTGGGGTAATTGTTCGCCCAAAGCAGAACCATTTGACACGGCAGAAGAATTTGAAGTAGGACTTGGGGAATACATCATTAACCGTAATTACACAATTATCAGGGAATCTCGCTATTGACAATGGTTAAGAAACTCTAATAATTTGTATCAAAGTTTACCTATATATCGAAAAGTCTATTCTTCTCAATCAGAGCTAGAGACTAACTAAAAATCTTCTGATAGTAACAACTTTTGGTTAAGGTATCTATCAGCGAGATAGGCTCAAAATTTTCAGTTGTTTATCCGCTACTTTAATTGTGTAAGTTTAAGAATAGGTAAGCTTTTAGTAAAATATTGAATTAACTTATTTTTAATTATTTGGTATTTTCTGAAGACGAAGTAAGTATGTCGGCGCAAAAATTATGAAGATGGTAGGGTGGAATGACGCTTACTAACTCGCTGGATTTAGATCCCCGACTTCTTGCAGATACCTGAAGGGTAGAAGTCGGGGATTTGGGCAGCATATCAATTAGGAGCGTTGACCGGTGACAATATATGCTACCCTTTGACCGATATTCGTAGCGTGATCTGCCATGCGTTCCAGACAACGAATTGCCAGTGCTAGCAGTATAATTGGCTCGACTACACCAGACACATCTCGTTGTTGGGCTAAAGTCTGATAAACGCGATCGTAGGCATCGTCTACAGTATCATCTAGATGTTTTAAACGGCGTCCACTGGCTTCATCGAAATCTCCCAAAGCCTTTAAGCTTGTTGCTAGCATCGCCTGCGCGTGAAGAGACATAGCTTCAATGTCGGGCATTGACGTATGAGGCGCGTAGGGGAAAATTTTAATCGCAATTTCAGCTAAATCCTCAGCATAATCGCCAATGCGCTCTAAATCTCGCACCAGCTGCATAAAGGCACTCAAGCAGCGCAAATCGGGAGCCGTAGGCGCTTGTAGCGTCATAATCGCCGTACAATCTGATTCGATTTGTCTATAAAAGCGATCGATTTTTTTATCTAATCTAGGGAGTTCCTCAGCTGCTGTTAAGTTACGAGCAAATAACGCTTGGTGGCTGAGGCGAAATGATTGTTCTACCAAGGCACCCATGCGTAATACATCCCGTTCTAAGCGCCTAATGGCGCGTGCGAGTTGTGGTCTTTGAGGATTGGGAGTATTATCGACGGCTTTCACACTTGTTGTCTCAAAGGTGAAGATATTACTAACTATAGTCTTGGCTTAGGGAGTTTGCCATAACTTCAGGAAATTGAAGTTGCATCCACGCACCACCAGTTTCTGGATGGTTCATCGCTTTGATTGAACCACCGTGGGCAATTAAAATTTGCTCAACGATCGCTAAACCTAATCCATTGCCAACGATCGCTCCTATGGAGTTACTATCTTGGGGGGAATGAGTTCGCGCTTTATCTCCTCGATAAAATCGCTCAAAAACGTGGGGTAAATCTGCTTCAGAAAAGCCGACTCCAGAATCAATAAGATTTATTTCCAAGATTGAGGAAACAGGATCGTTATCCTTTGTTGATAAGATTTTCGCTTCAATGTAAATGCTTGTGCAAGGAGGACTGTACTTAATGCTGTTGTCTAGCAAATTCAGAAAAACCTGGTAAATCCGGGCTTTATCTGCCTTAATCCAAAGATTTTCGGGGCCAGAATAAGAAAAAGACAGATGTTGGCGCTGTGCCAAGGGTTCTAGAGTTTCCCAAACAGATGTAATGAGCGATCGCAATTCTACAGCTTTGGCTTGCAATTGCATATTTGGGTTTGCTTCCATTTGGGTAAGGTCTAACCAGCTTTGCACTAAGTTAATTAGTCGGTCAACTTCTTGCATGAGGCGGTTAACCCAGCGATTCAAAGGTGGTTCCAACCGATTTTGTAAAGTTTCTACAACCAAGCGAATCGAAGTTAGCGGTGTTCTGAGTTCGTGTGCAAGATCGGAAAAATAGCGATCGCGTACCTGATTTATATCTAATAGGGGTTGACGATTTTCTAAAAATACTCCCACTTGTCCATTGGGTAAAGGCAAGCTAGAAGCCCGCAAAGCCAGAGATTTGATTGTTGCCATCTCTGCCGCATCATCACAAGATGGATGAAATATCCATTCTCCCGTCTGTGGCTTTTGGCGATCGCGAGTTTGCTCAATTAAATGGTCGAGTTCATAAGACCTGACCAACTCCAATAACAAGCGCACCTGTTCTGGTTGCCACCTTTGCAGATACAAAATTTCCTGCGCCTGTCTATTACACCACAGCAGTTGATTTTCCTCATCCACTTGCAAATATCCCACTGGTGCAAAATCTAGCAGGTCTTGATAAGTTTGCAACGACTGCTGCAAATCTTGCCGCTGCTGTTTCACCATCGCTATTTCTTGCCGCAACCCAGGAATCAACAGCAGTCCCATCTTGTCAGAACGCAAAGTTAACGGTCGGAGTAAGCGCCCCAGGTAGCGGTTAAGTTGAACCTGCTGCCAAATCGAAAACCCAATGCCTACCGCTAAACCCAGAAAAAATCCCAATAAAAGCATTTGAGTTGTTAGTTTCTTGGTGACTACTAAAAACTAACAACTATCCCAACTAATTATCCAAACCTATAGCCAAAACCTCTTACAGTCACAATATATTCGGGATGACTGGGGTCTTGCTCTAATTTTTCGCGCAACCACCGAATGTGAACGTCTACGGTTTTACTATCGCCCACGAAATCCGGCCCCCAAACCTGATCGAGCAATTGCTCCCGTGACCATACCCGGCGGGCGTAACTCATAAACAATTCCAGCAAGCGGAACTCTTTGGGAGAAAGATTCACTTCTTGACCGCGGACTAGCACGCGACATTCTTGGGGATTTAAGGAGACATCCTTAAATTTTAATACTGGTATTGGTGGTAAATTACTTAGGCGTTGGCGGCGGAGTAAAGCGCGACAACGAGCCACTAACTCGCGCATACTAAAGGGTTTAGTCAGGTAGTCATCTGCACCCACCTCTAACCCCAAAACACGGTCAGTTTCACTACCCTTAGCACTGAGCATTAAAATAGGTACTGGGTTGCCTTGATGACGCAGCAAACGGCAAATATCTAGCCCATTGATTTGCGGCAGCATCAAATCAAGAATGACCAAATCGAAGGGAAGTTCCCCCGAATTGGTTTCAAAACTTTTGAGATACTCTATAGCAGACCGCCCATCAGGGGCAGTTATCACCCCGTAACCCTCTTCTTCCAGAGCTACAGCTAGCATTTCCTGGATTAATTCTTCATCTTCTACTACTAGAATACGGCTGGTTTGTCCAATGTCCGTTCTAGCAGAGTATTTGGTCGATTCACTGGTATACATTGATATCACAAAAGTCTATGACTGTGCTTGTATCAATTAGGATGATTAAGTCTATTATCTCGCCTTACTGCAACCACTCTTCTACTAGGGTTAATTCTTTTAGATTTTCTTTACAAAAAGTAACATACACCACTGCAGTGTCCTAAATCATAAATCACTGTGGCTGCAAGCTTCTAATAGTTTTTTAATTAAGGACTTTGAATTTTCGATTCTGTCTTCACAAGATCCAAAGACATTATCGCATGAAGATTATCTTGACAGAGGAGATTAGTTTAGGTATATTTATCCTAGTACAAAAATACTATTAAACCTCAAAGGGAAAACTATAACTGAAAAACAGAAGGACATATATGTGGAAAATTCGTACCCACTAAGTGTCAGATGTGGATCATTTCAGTATTTCCACGGCGTTAAAAATGTTGATTAAAAGGCTACTCTGATGTCTGCATAGGGTAGTCATTGGTATGGCTTGCTACCCAATAAATCATTTGCCTATTGAAGGGAGTTGGAAGATGACTACAGTTGGAGTCAAAGACAGCAAACAACAACTAATGCAAGCATTTCAACAAATTATTATCCAAAGAAAAAAACTTGAATCTAAAATAGCAACCAAACAAGAGGAAGCAGAAAAGGCAAAAAGTCAAGAAATTCTGCAAGCAGCTTCTGCATATACAGTTGATAGTATTGTCAAAGGTTTAGCTGATTTACAATTAGAGTTTGGCAGTATTCTCAACGGATTATCTGAAAAACTAGCTCAGGAAAATTCCAAGTTAGATGAATTGAACCGAGCTATAGAAATTGAAACCCAACGTCTACAAGAACTGCAACAAATTAGAGTTGTAGCGGATACTTTAGACATTTTAAGTCAAGAACATCAAGAAAAATTAAAAATTCTCGAACAAGATACTATTAGCAAAAAGGAAGCAATAGAGAAAGAAATTACAATCAGACGGAAAGAATGGCAAAAAGAGCAAGCAGAGTATGAAGAAAAACTTCAAGAATATAACGATTTATTAGCCAAATCTCGCCAGCAAGAACAAGAAGAATTTCAGTATAAGTTAGAAACTACTCGTAAACTCAATACAGACAGCTACGAAGGGATAAAGCGCCAACAACAAAGGGAAATACAAGAAAATTCTCAAAAGAAAGGGAAAGATTGGGCAGAGCGAGAAAAAATCTTCGCTGAACGCCAACCACTCTTTGCAGATTATGAACAAAAGGTAACTACATTTCCTAGCGAACTTGAAGAAGCCGTTAAGAAAGCTAGAGAAGAAGCAATTAAAGAAACAAGCCAAAAAGCTAAAATCGAGGCTGATTTATTTGAAAGAGAATGGGAATCTAACAAACAGAGCTATGAACAAAAAATTCAATCTCTGGAAGAAACAATTAAGAAACAATCTGAGCAAATAGAAGGGATTTCGGCTCAATTGCAAACTGCATTAAAACAAGCACAAGACTTAGCTATGAGGGCTTTTGGTAGTTCTAACCCTAAATAGTTGTGAGTTCGTAGCATCTTAATCATTTTGAATTCCTGAAGAGGAGGTTTGTTGTGGTGGGGAAAAAACCGACTGATAAGAATACTAAAGTAGAAATTCTTCAGGCGTATGAGGAGTTGGCAAAAGAAAAAGCAGCACTGAAATCAGAGCTTGATAAAGTTGGCAAAGAAAGCCAGTCTGGAACTAAAGAACAGCCTAAATTAGAACAAAAAATAGCTATGAATCAGCTTTCTAGTGTCCAACAAAAAATGAACAATACAATTGAAAGCTTGGCAAAAATTCAATTAGGTTTTGGCAGTGCTGCTAATGAATTATCGGAACAGCTAACCACAAAAGCCTCTAAGTTGGAAGAAATTAGGCAAACTTTAGAAGAAGAAATACAACAATTAATACAACTGCATAATTTAGAAGTTTCTGATGATATCTTGGATACTCTCATCCAAGCCTATGAAGATAATACTAAAGCTTATCAAGAAGAATATAGCCAACGTTCTGAAGTGTTATTCCAAGAAATACTAGAGCAAAGAAATACTTGGGGAAAAGAACAAGAGGAACAGCAACGGGCAATAAAAGAACGGAATGAAAATTTGAATAAAACTCGGCAACGCGATGCTTCAGAGTACAAGTATAACCTAGAACTCCAGCGGCAATTGCAAAATGACGAATACGAGCAAGAGCAGAAAGTGCTATATAAGCAATTAGAAGAATTACTACAAGAAACAGAAAAGCAGTGGGCTGAACGAGAGAAAGCAATTTCTGAAAGAGAGAAACAATTTGAAGAATTAAAAGCTAAGGTAGAGGCTTTTCCGAAAGATAAAGAAGCAGCCATCAAAAAAGCTACAGAAGAAGGCAAAGGCATCGCCCACTACCAAGCTAAAGTAAAATCAGATTTATATTCTAAGGAAGTGGAAGGACAAAAGCGTTTCTATGAACAAAGACTGCAATCTCTAGAACAAACTATTACTAATCAAGAGACGCGAATTGAAAATCTTTCTAAACAACTTGAATCCGCTCTAAAACAAGTTCAGGATTTGGCAGTTAAAGCTATTGAAGGTAATTCAAATGTTAATTCATATCAGGCAATCAAAGAAATAGCTTTAGAACAGGCAAAGACTCAAGCGAAAAATAAATAAGCTGATTTATTTTTGATGAAAATTGTAGAGACTTAAATTCAATTAAGTCTCTGCAAGTAACTATAATGCTTTTTATTCAGTTTTCTTTGGTTTTTTGAGGTCTGGGGGAGGTTGTACTTTCTTTTTCTTTGTTACGCTAGCCTGCGTTTGCTTAAATGCTTTGTTGGAATTTTGTTCTTGACTAGACATAATACTAATTTTTAATATGTTTTAGATTACAAGTATCATTGATTACATCAATATATCACAGAAAATTTAAGTTTAACTGAAACAAATTAGTAAATAATATTACCTTTGTAGCAACCTTCACTTTTAGCGGGATAAATACAAATCTTAATAGGCATCTGATGAAAAAGAGATGTAGCAGTGCTATGTCTCTACAAGGTTTCGTAATGGGTGTTTTGTCTTGTTCTTCTGAGGCATTCCCTGAAACAAATTGCAACACAATCAGAAGTGCAAGATATTCTTAAATGTGGGTGATTAATAAATAATTTGGCATTTTTTCTACGTAGTTGCACGCTCTGGTTACAAGTCTGTTGTAATTGGGAATTATAAAAATACTTCTGGCTTAGAAAAGATTTGTCAAATGAATAAATTCAATTTAGATGACAACACACCACAAGTGTGGTTACTTTTTGCACTTGGTGATGATGAAAAACAACACTATAGTGGCAATAGTGGTTATACTGACAAAATATCGGAAAAATATGAATACCAAAATAGAGTATCAAACTCGTGTAATATTTCTGAAGGCGCTCTTGTTTTACTACGCAATAAAACGCAACTAATTGGTCTTGCAAGAATCGAAATAATTAAAAGTCGTTTAGAGGAACAAGAACAATTAAATTGTCCTTTTTGTGGGGAAACTAACTTCTACTCACGAGAAACAAAGAAACCTGAATACCGTTGTAAGATATGTACTAATGAGTTCGATAAACCTACGAGTAAAACTGTGCAGCGTAAGAAGTTCACTGCATATTTTGGTGATAGTTTTGTGCCAGCACAAAGAGCAGTCAGTATTCAGGCACTACGAAAAGCCTGTCCAAAATATAATAAACAATCTTCAATACAGTTAATAGATATCAAACAAATTGAAGCAACTTTACTTGATAAAGCACCGTCTGTTGCCAAACTACTGAATAAAAACGGCGATTTAGACTATCTCAAAGCTGATGATGCCAAGGAAGACGAAATTACTGAGGATCTAGATATCACTGAGTATTCTCGAATAGAAGGTGATCGCCGCCAACTGGTAATGCGGCAAATCAGAGAACGCCGTGGGCAGTCAAAATTTCGGCAAGCTTTGCGCTTACGTTACGGTGGTAAGTGCATGATTACTGGCTGTAAGTTGTTTGATGTTGTGGAAGCTGCTCACATTTCACCCTATCGAGGTTCTGAGGACAATCACCCAGAGAATGGACTTCTGCTACGTGCAGATTTACATACTTTATTTGATCTTGACCTTTTAGGTATTGAACCTGAAACTTTAGAGATTAAACTTCATTCAAAAGTTCTTGATACTCGATATAGAAACTTAGAAGGGAGAAAGCTAATATGTTCTAAATTCAAACCAGATACTGAGGCCCTGAAATCAAGATGGAGTCTGTTTTTACAACGCTGTAATTCATAAAATTCAATCAAGTGGAAACTTGAGTAATTTTCATCAAGATTCCATTCTCAACCAATTTTCTAAATTAAGCCCTTCGACTCCCAACAAATCAGAATCATCTGAAATCAGAACCAAACCGCGTACAATTGGCGTAGCCGCTATCAATACATCAGCCTCTTGTATTTTCCTACCCTTTCTCTTTAAATCTGCATGAATTTCACAGGCTTTTTCTATAATTTCTAAATCATCCAAAAATAAAATTTTATAATTTCGGCAGAATTCATTTAAATCAGATATCTGTCTGGTAGCATTTGCATAAAGCAATCCTCTTTTGGATTCAAAATATGTTATACAACTTATAAATACATCTTCTCCTAGAAAACGCACCTCCTCTAGCTTAATATTTACCTTCTGATTCTTCTTCAGAATAGCCGTTAATACATTCGTGTCGAGAAGATAGCCCATTATTTATTCCTATCTCCTTTCTACTGCTGCATCAAACATCTCTATTTGGTCTGGTGTTAAGTCATTTAATGTCCCAGAAACTGCCTCTATCACTAGAATACTATCAATTCTATCTGTTAATTCCCTTTCAGAAAGAGCATTTATAAATTCTGGTGAAAACTTATCCAATAAATTAATTAGATGTTGAATAATTTCTTGTTTATCTAATCTTTCTTGATAAAGACTATTATCTTGAATTAACTTATCGACGATTTTTGATAACCGTGCGATCGCCATATCTCTTTTCCCTGAAACTTCCTGCATAACTTCCTCCTAATTCGTAACTAATCTATTCAATTATAGTTAATCTCCCTCAACCCTTCTCTATGTAAAAAAAAGGCGGGCTTTTCAGCCCACCCACAATATTTTGAGAATATTCTGTTGCTATTAACCCAACAATTGTTTAGCCTTAGCTAATACATTATCAACGCTAAAACCAAACTTCTCTAAACAAACACCACCTGGAGCCGAAGCACCAAAGCGATCGATACTAACAGTATCGCCTTCAGTACCTACATATTTGTGCCAACCGAAACTAGCGGCAGCTTCTACAGACAAACGCTTGGTGACAGCTTTCGGCAGAATGGATTCTTTATAAGCCGCATCCTGTGCTTCAAACAGTTCCCATGAAGGTAGCGAGACAACACGAACTTTCTTACCTTCGGCTGTAAGTTTTTCGGCTGCGCCGACGGCGAGGCTCAGTTCTGAACCAGTACCAATCAGAATGATATCAGGTGTACCTTCGCTATCCACCACGGTGTATCCACCCTTGGCTACGCCTTCAACCGATGTACCTGCCAAGTTGGGGACGTTTTGACGGGTGAACGCCAATAGAGACGGAGCGTTTTGCTTCGCTTGCTCGATCGCTATTTTATAAGCGCCAGAGGTTTCGTTACCGTCTGCGGGACGAAACACTAATAAATTAGGAATAGCTCGCAAGGAAGCTAGAGTTTCAATGGGTTGGTGTGTCGGGCCATCTTCACCTTGTCCAATGGAATCGTGAGTCATCACCCAAATCACGCCAGCTTGGGAAAGGGCAGATAAGCGGATGGCAGCACGCATATAGTCTGTGAAGATCAAGAAGGTAGCACCGTAGGGGATTAATCCTGAAGTGTGCAGCGCTATACCATTACAGATTGCGCCCATAGCATGTTCCCGCACACCAAAGTGGATGTTGGGGTTTTCGTAGTGCCCTTTTTGGAAGTCGCTCTTGCCCTTGATTTCGGTCAAGTTGGAGTGGGTCAAGTCAGCCGAACCACCAATCAATTCAGGTAAAACCCCTGCCAGTTTGTTGAGGCAAGTTTCTGAGTGTTTACGGGTGGGTAGTCCTTTGTCTTCGGGGGTGTAGGTGGGTAGTACGTTATCCCAACCGTCGGGTAGCTTGCTGCTTAGGTAACGTTCAAATTCAGCCGCTTCTTGGGCATACTTAGCTTTGTAGTCGGCAAAGGTTTTGTTCCATTCGGTTTCGTAACCTGCGCCGCGCTCCACTGCTTTGCGTGTGTGGTTGAGGGCTTCTTCGGGTATTACGAAAGGCTCGTATTCCCAACCCAAATTTTTCCGAGTCAATGCTATTTCGTCTCCACCAAGGGCAGCGCCGTGAACGCCAGCAGTGTTTGCTTTATTGGGGGAACCGTAACCAATAATGGTTGTTACTTTGATGAAAGATGGCTTATCGGTGACAGCTTTAGCCGCTTCAATTGCTTTGGCGATCGCTTCTAAATCGGTGTTGCCGTCTTCGACGTGTTGGACGTGCCAACCGTAAGCTTCAAAGCGCTTGGAAACATCTTCGGTAAATGCCACATCTGTGGAACCGTCGATCGAAATGTGGTTGTCGTCGTACAGAGCGATGAGTTTGCCTAATCCTAAGTGTCCTGCAAAAGAACAAGCTTCACCAGAAATTCCTTCCATGTTGCAACCGTCACCTACAATTACGTAGGTGTAATGGTCAACAATCTTGCTATCGGGTTTGTTAAATTTAGCGGCAAGGTGCGCTTCGGCGATCGCTAAACCGACACCATTAGCAATTCCTTGACCTAATGGGCCAGTGGTGACTTCTACGCCTGGGGTCATGAAGTTTTCGGGGTGTCCGGGGGTTTTAGACTCCCATTGGCGGAATTGCTTGATATCTTCAATGCTTACACTGTCGTAGCCTGTCAAGTAAAGCAGGGCGTACTGCAACATCGAGCCATGACCGGCAGATAAGACAAAGCGATCGCGATTAAACCATTTGGGATTCTTGGGATTAAACTTCAAAAAGCGATCCCAGAGGACAAAAGCCATCGGAGCCGCACCCATTGGTAGTCCTGGGTGTCCCGATTTTGCTTTTTCTACGGCATCAATAGCCAAGAAGCGGATCGAGTTAATAGCCAGTTCTTCGACGGACAATTCTTTGGCGGATTGGGTTGCAACAGTCATAATCTCTTGTTTTTAACGACGGGTTAGCACTCTTCGTAGCTTCTCTTGCTGGGGTTATTTTAGATTCCCCACAGTATCCTCATCATCCCACTCCCGCTTGTCGATGGACAAGCGGGATCTCCTGAGTTTCTGGTGATAAATCAAGCTGATAATTGGGTCATGCTGAACGCTTAAATTATATCGGAATGATATTTCTGATACTTTGGGCATAGGGCATGGGGCATTGGGCATTGGGCAAACGAGCAGAGTCGGATTAAACTACTGAATTCTGAATTCTGCCTCACTTCGACTATGCTCAGTGACCACCTGCCTCCTGCCTTCTTTTAAACGTATTTTTTAAAGGCCAGTGTGACATTGTGACCGCCAAACCCAAAAGAATTGGATATTGCTATCTCGACTTTTTGAGCGCGGCTAGAGTGAGGCACGTAATCTAAGTCACACTCTGGATCGGGATTTTCCAGATTGATTGTCGGTGGAATTTGGTCATTAGCGATCGCTAGTACTGTTGCGACTGCTTCAATACCTCCAGAACCGCCCAATAAATGACCTGTCATCGATTTGGTGGAGCTAATTGCCACCTTATAGGCATGTTCTCCCAAAGCTTTTTTGATTGCTGAGGTTTCAGTTGAATCGTTAGCTGGGGTACTAGTGCCGTGGGCATTAATATAGCTAATTTGTTCGGGAGTTATTCCAGCATCTTTAAGAGCCAGTTCGATCGCTCTAGCGGCTCCGAGTCCACCGGGTACGGGGGAGGTGATATGGTAGGCATCACAGGTCATGCCATAGCCGATCATTTCGGCATAAATGTGAGCGCCGCGACTTAGGGCGTGTTGCAGTTCTTCGAGAATTAAAATTCCCGCACCTTCACCCAAGACAAATCCGTTGCGATCGCGGTCAAAGGGACGGCTAGCATGAGCCGGGTCATCATTGTTAAAAGAGAGTGCTTTGCAGGCGGCGAAGCCAGCTATCGACAAAGGTGTGACAGCTGATTCCGTTCCCCCACAAATCATCGCCTGGGCATATCCCCCTTGAATTAAGCGAAAAGCATCTCCAATGGCATTAGAACCAGCAGCACAGGCAGTTACAGGACAAGAGTTTGGCCCTTTAGCACCCGTGTGAATTGCCGTTAATCCTGCGGCCATATTGGCGATCATCATTGGGATCATGAATGGACTACAGCGATCGGGACCACGGTTGAGGTAGATAGTTTGCTGGTCTTCTAATACCTTAATCCCACCAACGCCAGAACCGATCGTGACACCTACCTGTTCTGCATTCAGGTCATTGATCGCTAACTCCGAGTTAGCTAGAGCCTGTTTTGCTGCTGCAACCCCAAATTGGGAAAATCGATCCATGCGCTTGGCCTCTTTGCGCTCCAAGTAATCATGCGGATCGAAGTTTTTCACCTCACCAGCAATCCGGCAATCATGGCGAGACGCATCAAATAATGTGATGTAGTCAATGCCATTGCGTCCACTCAATAATCCATTCCAATATTCTGTTGCTGTGTTACCTATAGGTGTAATCGCGCCAACACCAGTTACAACAACGCGTTTACGTGTATGATCTGTCATGATTCAGTTAAAAATGGCGAAAAAGCAGCAGGCAAAAAATTTGAGGTTAGCGACTAGGTACTGGTGAGCCAGCGCGGTCTTAAAGGTTTCCTTTACGAGCGACTGGCATCGGATTTGCTGACTTCAAGTGACTGTCGTTAACGTCAGCATTAGTGACATTAGCAGCGTCACGCGAAAAGTGGCTAGATATTAGAGAAAAATCTCCCCAATCTCAATCCCCAATTCCAATCCCCAGTTAAGCTGAGGCGGTAACTTTGTTATTGATGTAATCTACTGCCTGTTGAACCGATGTAATCTGCTCGGCAGCTTCGTCGGGAATCTCGATATCAAATTCTTCTTCCAAAGCCATCACCAACTCAACGGTATCGAGGGAATCTGCTCCCAGGTCTTCCATGAACTTGGCTTGTGGTGTGACTTTCTCTGGGGGATCAACACTCAGTTGTTCGATGACGATTTTCTTGACCTTTTCAAAAAGTTCCGCTTGGCTCATAAATAAAAGTCCTTAACCACTTGCTACGATCTGCTCTTTAGAGGAGACATTGTTTTGAGCATATACATCTTATCGTCAAGCGCGATCGCCGGCATACTTCCAAGGGTTTTTCTGTTATAAAACCTCTCCCATTCCTAAAATAAATCGGATAAGTTTTATATAAACACTTGAGCAGTAGAGCGTGCTACGCCATCGTCGATACCGTGTAAATGCTTTGGTTTTTTTATTATTGCTAAAATTTTTTACAATGTCTCGACCAGTATTTACAGCCTTGCTAGCAATTAAGAATATGTAGATGCTGCGACCCTTTAACCTAGACGCTTAAAGGGTAGCTAAACGTCAAACATCAGAACTTTAGTGCTAACAAGGGAATGATAAAACAGTTATTGTTTAGAGCGATCGCTCTAACCCAAACATACTTCTATGCTACCTCAGACACTGAAATACGCTTACTTCCCTGGTTGTGTTGCTCAAGGGGCCTGTCGGGAACTTTACCAATCAACTCAAGCGCTCACCCAAGTACTGGGCATTGAACTAGTTGAACTTAAAAAAGCTGCTTGCTGCGGTTCCGGCACATTTAAAGAAGATTCGCAACTGCTAGAAGATACAGTCAACGCCAGAAATATTGCCCTAGCAGAAGAATTAAATCTGCCCTTACTTACCCATTGCAGCACTTGTCAAGGTGTTATCGGTCACGTCAACGAACACCTGAAAGAATGTAAGACTTCTAACCCTGTTTACATTGAACAGGTTAATGGCTTGTTAAATAAAGAAGGTTGTTCGCCTTATCGCGGCAGTACTGACGTTAAACATCTTCTTTACGCCTTAGTAACAGATTACGGTTTAGAGGAAATTACCAAACGCGTCACCCGGAAGTTAACTGGATTAAAATGTGCGGCTTTTTATGGCTGTTATCTCCTCCGCGCCCAAAAATCTATGCCTTATGACGACCCTTTTCAACCGGAAGCGATGGAAAATATGTTTCGGGCGGTGGGTGCAACACCAATTTATTACCGAGGGCGGACGCAATGTTGTGGTTGGCCCCTTGCTAGTTATGCCACTACCCAATCTTTTAAAATGGCGGGGATGCATATTCAGGACGCTTTAGCGTCTGGTGCTGACTGTATAGTTACACCTTGTCCTCTGTGCCACTTAAATTTAGATTCGCGTCAGCCAGAGGTAGAAAAGGTGATTGAACAGAAGCTAGGTTTACCAGTGTTGCATTTACCCCAATTGATTGCTTTGGCACTTGGCGTTAGTCCAAAAGAACTGGGTTTAGACCGTCACATTGTTTCCACAAAGCCAGTGTTGGAAAAATTAGGATTTTAGTTTATGGAGTACAAGGGACTTACAGCACTTTGCAACTAAATGAGGTACAGAACCAAGGATTCACAAATCAAATTATTCTTTTTCCTCCTGCCTCCTGCCTGGTTGTTGAGCGTAGTCGAAACACTGCCTCCTGCTTCAAAACCAGTGACTTTGTACCTCATGCAAAAGAAAACTGCTGTAAGTCCCTTGCCTGGTTAATTGATTGGACTTTGGACAGGAATAATTGTTTTGATAAAAAAATTTCCAAAATTACCCAACTTGTAATATATAAGACTGGTAATTTTGGATAACTTTTATTAAACTCTAATTTTGAGAATCGATTTGGTATTAGCTTTGTAAAGTCAACGCTTCTTTTTCGATGTTTTCATCCATCCAAGAAAACATATCGCCAATTGATTTAACCATATCTTCGACTCCTTCACGGAAGAGTTCAACATCTTTCTCAGACTTGGTATAAATTTGAGCCACTTGAATCAATTCGTCTGTATGTTCTGGGTCTAAGTGGCAGTGGAGATGAAAATATTCGATTGTATGGTCATCAATACCTTTAAATATCTTACGAAGTCCTTCGATGTATTTGATGAAAATTCCAGGTAAGACTTGCTCAATTGCTGCAAATCTTCCTAAAGAGCGTACTATCGGTTCATCATCACAAAATTCAAATTTTTTAAAGCGTAATGCCGGAATGAGAAACGCTCCATCATCGGCATTGATATCAATTTGAGGACAATTAATACCTTTCATAAAACGCATAAATAATGCTACATGAGCAAGGTCTGAGTCGAGTTCTCCATGCTCTGTAAATGCATTTTCTAGCATAATCGTTCTAGCATGGTAACTATCCATTTTAGACGCAACCTTCAAAAAAGCCATATTGAATCTGTTTGAGCCAGGTAGCATTTTCATTGCAAACTGGCGGATTGCATCTTGTGAAAATTCTCCTTTGGCAAAGCGTTGAACAAAGGGATGTAAAGACAAATCCTGTACAGTTGTGAGTTCTAACAAAATTTGCTGTAATTGGTTCGATATCTTAGTATCCAAAGAAAGAATTGCAGTCATTATTCTAGGAGATAAATGGATTTTGTTGATGTTTGATTGTCTAATTGGGCGTGAATATATAGACAATTATTCACGCAGCTTGCATGGCAAAAAATGCATACCCTTTGTAACTATGTTTTGGAGTATGTTTGCAAATGCTTATTAACAAATACTTGATTGACTGATTGAATGTGAATAATGGACAATTACTAAGGCAGTTTACATAGCAAAATGTGCAAACCTTTTGTAACCATATTTCACAAGTTTGCAAATCCTTATTTAGGTTAGGATAAGCTTTAAAATTGACATTATCTTCAATAATTGAGGCTAAACTTTAACTATAATGCGTTCCAAAAATTTTTGTTTTTGGTTAACTGATCTGTACGCGTAGTTGCTGTGAATAATTAGTTACCTCTTTTTAAAGGAATTCCGTAAAAGTTCGTACTTTGTCCTAATAAAAATTCTAGTGTTTTATTTTTTCGTAAGCAAATAAAAAAACATCATTAACTAAATCTTTACTTTTTTCTACAAATTTCTAAAGTTGGGATAAAATTATCAATAAACTTTTTTTGTCATCTGTCAATAGGAATAAAAACAAAATCCTTTTGAAGAAGAATACAGAATGGGGCGTGCAAGATTCACGCCCCACAAGAGTTAATTTGAATTTGGTTATGTAATTTAGATAACTTTCAGCTTATTCATTGCTATTTTTGAATTGACGTTGCAATTGTTTTAGCGATTGATACATATCTGGCAGGCGACCATAAACAGCACATACCTTGAGATATAGTTTGTAAGGAAGGGCTGGAGTTCCGCAGACAACTTCTCCTGGTGCAACATCGCTGTGAATTCCAGTTTGAGCAGATGTCATCGCCCCATCTCCCATCTTCACTTGATTGACTATTCCTGTTTGTCCAGCTAAAATAACGCGATTTCCCAGTTTCACCCCTCCCGCCATGCCAACTTGACCTGCGATCGCACAGCTAGAACCAATTTGGCAACCGTGACCTATTTGCACTAAGTTATCAATTACTGTGTTGCGACCTACCCGTGTTTCTCCGACGGCTGGGCGGTCAATACCACTGTTGCAGCCAACTTCCACGCCATCTTCTAAAACTGTATAGCCGGATTGTTCCATTTTGAACCAACCAGTCCGGGTAGGAACAAAACCAAAGCCTTCTGCACCGATGACAGCACCACTGTGAATGACGCAATCTGCACCGATGCGGGTGCGTTCGTGGATAGTACAGTTGGCGTGTAAGGTGGTGCGATCGCCTATTTTGGCATCTGGATAAATCACCACATTCGGATGAATGATTGCCCCATTGCCAATTTCTACGCCTTGTTGAATCACAGCATGGGGGCCAATGTAAACATCACTACCAACTTTTGCGGTGGAGTGAATCACAGCAGTGGGATGAATTTCTGGGGTAGGGCGATATGGTTGATAAAAAAGTGCGATCGCTTTGGCAAACAATAATCGCGGATCTGAGGTTGCTATCCAGACAATACCTCTTTCTTGTGCAAGCGCTTGTAATTTTTCGTCCTGGGGCAAAATTAAAGCACTAGCATTGGTATTGCCAACAAAAGACCCAAATTTTGCACCTTCTACATAACTGATCGTACCGTTGGTAGCTTCATCAATGGCTGCTACCCCTGTAATTTCTAAGTCTTGGTCTGGGTTGCTAGTCAGGCTATGATTGGTGGCTGCGTCACCAAATTGACGGAGGATTTCGCTGAATTTCATTGTTGGGTGTGTTCAAAATTGATCTACAATCGCAAGATAATTTTCCCTCTTTATGCTCCAATACAGTAATTTTGTAGACGCGTAGCGGTGAGGCAATCAGACTGTTCCTAAATTCACTTCAGGTTGGATTAACTTTACTGACATTCTTCTGTTGATGGCTCTCGTGAGCTTACTTTCACAGAATCTTGTCTCAATAGCGTCTTGAGGCGTTGATTATCTTCGGTAGCGATCGTTTCACCATAGTGATGAAGTTGAAAAAGTTGGCAATAACGGTTTTGTTTAGCGCAAATCAAGCAGCCATAGGCATGATTGCCGTTAGTACCGCATAGCCGATGTCCCATCACTGGGCCCAGAGAAATATTTTGCTCGCTAGCAACAGTGCTGAGAATTGAGCGTAGTTTTGACTCGAACTCCAATGACAAGTATTGCTTACGTCCTGGTTGTGTACGATCCCATTCTGGAACGATTAATTCCTGTTTTAACAGACTCGCTTCAATCTCTTCAGACATCACAAGCCCAGATAAAATAACGTGACGGGAAACATAAGGCAATAATGTACGTGCTAATTGCCACATTAAAGCTTCATCAAACCACTCTTCAACCAGTGGACGCAGATACCAACAACAGGGAATGCCAAGGTTTACTAAATCTTGCAGCAACTCTACCCGGCTCTGAATTGAGGCTTGTTCATAGCCTGGTTTCAAGGGTGGTAAACTAACAAAGACAGTGACTCGAAGTGAATGAGGTCGCTCTAAAGTTGTTTTGAGGCGCTCTAGAAAAGATTGACCAGGATGGACTTTGGTGGTGATGTAAACGATGTTGGCAGCTTTGCGGTCAATAAGTGCATCCAGAATTGATAGTACGCGTTCTCGATGGACTGGAATAAAAGGGTCAGAGTAATCGCACAGTGAAATTGGAAAGCCCTTTTGTCCCTCCTGGGTAGCAAAAATGTAATCTAGCAAAAGATTGAGCAGGTCAACTGGATTTGAGACATCCTGAAAATTTTGTGGATGATGATGCCATTCACGGTCTTGATGACAGACACAATAGGCACATTCAATCGGGCAACGATTCTGAGCGTTTGGTAAAAATGGATTGAGGCTGAAGTATTTTACAGCACGCTCCTCATCAGGAACACCAAGCACTGGAAAGCCATGCAGCATATACTGGCTTCCCTGCAACCTAATTTCAGACGCAGCATTTTTATCAGTATTCATATATTTTTTATGAAAAAAGTAATACACCCGGAAAAATTTGCCTTCTCTAGGGTGGCTGGTATGAATGTAGAGTGGCAAGGTGGGAAATGCTGGAGAATTAGTAAGAATTTTGATAAGTAAATATAGTTAAGTAGCGATCGCTTGTTCCTAAAGAACTGGTAAATGCGTTGAGGTTAACACGGAGAAAAATCTCCGCGTCTTTGTGTCACTCCAAATCCATCAATTTTGGATCGGCAGACTATTCGTGGTTATTCGCCATTGCCATGCCTGCTAAATACCCTGTTGTCCAAGCACTTTGGAAGTTAAACCCACCGGTAACGCCATCAATATCTAAGATTTCTCCGGCAAAATAAAGACCAGGAACTAACCTACTTTCCATCGTCTTGAAGTTGACTTCTTTGAGCTTGACACCGCCACAGGTAACAAATTCTTCTTTGAAGGCTCCTTTACCGTTGATTAAGTATTGTCCCTGAGTAAGTTCTTGCACCAGTTGATTTAAGGTTTTACTAGATATTTCTGCCCAACGATCATCAGTAGTAATGCCTACACGGGCAATGATATATTGCCAGAGACGATGGGGTAGGTCAACGCCGCGATGCAATGCGATCGCTTTCTTTCCCCATTCATCTTTAACTGCTAAAACTTTTTCTCGCACTTGTTCTTGGTGCAAATCAGGCAGCCAATTAATCAATAATCTGGCTTGGTAGCGGCTTTCGTGCAGAACTCTTGCACCCCAAGCAGAAAGCTTCAAAACAGCCGGGCCACTCAAACCCCAGTGGGTAATTAGCAATGGCCCAGTTTGTTGTAATTGGGATTTTCCGCCCGCAGAGAACCGCAATTGAGCGGGGTTAACGCTAACTCCAGCCAATTCCCGCAGCTTTTGATCGACAATGTTGAAGGTAAATAACGAGGGTACTGGCGGTTCAATTTGATGACCTAACTCTCGGACAATTTTATAACCCGCAAGGCTGCTACCGGTTGCCAAAAGTAGGCGATCGCATTTAATCGTCTCTCCCGACTTCAGAAAAATATCAAATCCCCCGTCTGCTGCGGTTTGTTTCACGGAAGTTACATGCGTACCGATACGGAGTTTTACCCCAGATTTCGCCACCCCTTTAATTAGGCATTCCACAATGGTTTCTGAAGTGTTGGTGACAGGAAACATCCGGCCATCAGCTTCCGTTTTGAGATAGACTCCACCAGTAGCAAACCAAGCTACTGTATCTTGAGGCCCAAACCGAGTCAAAGCACCCCGCAAAGCTTTTGCACCTCTGGGGTAATTTTGCACTAACTCCTCCGGTTCAAAGCAAGCGTGAGTGACGTTGCAGCGTCCGCCACCAGAAATTAGCACTTTCGCTAGGGGTTGGCGACTGGCTTCGAGTAAAGTAACTTGGGCATCAGGATTGGCTTTAGCACAAGCGATCGCGCCAAAAAATCCTGCTGCCCCACCCCCAATAACTACAATTTGTAACGGTAACAATTTCAAAAATGTCTCTTTTACAGCACCTACTTTCTAGGCTAGCTGTTATTTTCACTCTTCATCAGGTTCAAAGTCGGCTTTTGTCGCACCACAAGTTGGACATGACCAATCTTCTGGGATATCTTCAAAGGCTGTTCCCGGTGCTATGTCGCTATCTGGATCGCCTTCTGCTGGGTCATATATATAGGCACAAACAGTACATTTATACTTTGCCATGTTCCTTTCCCCTCGTAAATTGTTGACATTGCTTCCCTATTAAATACTTTTGGCAATCAGTTGACAAATGACAAATGACAAATGACCAATGACAAATGACAAATGACTAAAAACGCCACCATGTCCTTTGGGCGTAACTGATAATTCCGATCGCGATCGCCCCAAGTAGCAAGAGCCAAATAATTCCACCTGGGATAAAAGTGAGAATACCAATACCTCTCAGTACCCAGACGGCAACGCTAATGCCGAGAAGTGTACCAAAAATCTGGATTAATCTACGATTTAAAGAAGATTGATTCACCTAATTTTCCTCTCAACTCAACAGACATTACACTTGATATTGATAATTAAAATATGAAGTTACGATGAAGTTATAGTTTCATCAGAAATAACACGTAAAAACTGAGAGATACTATCCAAACTTTAGGGTAAGGTACTTGATGTTAAATCGTGTTTGTGCCATTCTAGCTGTTAACAACGCAGTTTTTCATTTACAAGTATTACTTTGACAAAAGTCACTGAAGTATTAATTATGTTAATTGTGATAAGAAACACAGTTTTTACAGTAAAGTAACTGAAATGATGAGCAAAAAATCATCCTTTCCGGAAAAGATAAGTATTAAACTGGAACTAATTTAATAATGGGTTGGATCTAAATCAAGTTTTATGGCTTGTAGTTTCAACTCTATTTAGGTGGATGAGTTGAGGAGTAACTTAATCATTATGTCTGCGTCTTATATATCAGATTCAATTATTGCAGGTTCAGATATGGCTTGGAGTCAAGACAAGCAAAAGTTGCTGGTACAGGGTGAAATTCTGCTAGAAACGCGATCGCACAAGCTATCGGGTGGGGCGGTGACAGCCTGGATGTATTTGCCGATGGTGCGATCGCACGTTTGGCAGCAATTAACTGATTATCCCCGCTGGGTACAATATTTTCCCGATATCACCAAGAGTGAGGTAATACATAAAGGTGAAGTCAAACGTCTGTATCAAGCAGCACAAAAAGCCTTCTTCTTTTTTACGGCTCAAGTGGAAATTTACCTCAATGTTGTAGAAGTGCTGGGGCAGCAAATCCAATTTCGCATGGTAAATGGGACTTTTGAGGACTTTAACGCCAATTTAGAACTACAAGATTGTGGTAATGGCACAATACTTGCTTATACTGTGCAAGCGACACCTCTAATTCCAATTCCATCTATTTTTATTCAACAAGCGATGAATTTAGAGTTGCCTGCAAATATGCGTAAAATGCGACAAGTTATGTGTAAGACTCAATCAAAAGTTTAGGCATTGCTGATAGGATTTTCACTTTACTTCTAGATAATTCAAAAACCCGCTCTCTGTGAGAAAACGGGTTTTTGTGTGTGATTTATCAGGTGTAATTATCCGGTAAAGACTTCAACTGGTAAACGGCTAAACGACAACCTTTCATTTTGCACATCTACAAAGATGGTGTTGCCGTCGTTGAATTCGCCGCGCAAGATGGATTTAGCAATTTGCGTTTCTAATTCTCGCTGAATCGCCCGCTTCAGTGGACGCGCCCCATACACTGGGTCGTATCCTACTTCTGCTAAAAAGTCAAGGGCAGCATCCGATAGTTTGAGAGATATTTTGCGATCGCTCAATCTTTGCCGCAATCTTTCCACTTGCAATAGCACAATATGCCGCAATTCCTTCTTATCTAAACCGTGGAAGATGATGATTTCATCAATCCGGTTCAGGAACTCTGGACGGAAGCTATTCCGCATTGCTTCCATGACTCGACGGCGCATTTCGTCGTAGTGGCTGTTATCTCCGGCGATATCAAGAATGTACTGCGAACCGATGTTGCTGGTCATGATGATAATAGCGTTCTTGAAGTCCACCTTATGACCTTGGGCATCTGTGACGCGACCATCATCAAGAATTTGCAAGAAGATATTGAAGACATCGGGGTGTGCTTTCTCGATTTCGTCGAAGAGAATCACTGAGTAAGGACGGCGGCGAATCGCTTCTGTAAGTTGTCCGCCTTCTTCGTAGCCTACGTATCCTGGAGGCGCACCGATTAAGCGAGAGACGGCGTGTTTCTCCATGTACTCCGACATATCGATTCGCACCAACGCATCTTCGCTATCGAACATATACGCCGCCAGCGCTTTCGCCAATTCGGTTTTACCAACACCCGTAGGCCCAAGGAAAACAAAGCTAGCGATGGGACGATTAGGATCGGCTAATCCAGCGCGCGATCGCTGAATTGCATCGGCTACAGCTGTGACTGCTTCTTCTTGTCCAACCACCCGACGGTGCAGTTCATCTTCTAAATGCAACAGTTTTTCTTTCTCAGATTCCACCAACTTACTGATCGGAATTCCCGTCCATTTAGAAATAATTTCGGCAATATCAGCTTCTGTGACTTCTTCTCGTAATAGTGATTTCCCACTTCTTTGAGTGCTTGCCAATTCAGCTTCTACTGCTTCCAATTGACGATGCAAACTAGTTAAATTACCGTATTTCAACTCCGCAGCCCGGTTAAGGTCGTAGTCGCGTTCTGCTTGCTGAATCTCTAAGTTGACCCGTTCAATCTCTTTTTTAACAGACTGAATTTTGTCAATGATATCTTTTTCAGACTGCCATTGAGTATTCAGCGTTTTTTGTTCTTCTTTGAGATCGGCAATTTCTTTTTCCAGTCTTCCTAGACGTTCGCGAGAAGCGGCATCGCTTTCCTTTTGCAGCGATAGCTTCTCCATTTCCAATTGCAGAATCTTGCGATCGATTTCGTCGAGTTCTTCAGGTTTGGAGGTAATTTCCATTTTCAGCCTAGCGGCGGCTTCGTCTACCAAGTCAATGGCTTTATCTGGTAAGAAGCGATCGCTAATATATCGACTCGACAATACGGCGGCTGCAACTAAAGCACTATCAGAAATCTTCACCCCGTGGTGGTTTTCATAACGTTCTCTCAACCCGCGCAAAATCGAAATACTATCTTCTACACTGGGTTGATCCACATAAACTTGCTGGAAACGTCTTTCCAATGCGGCATCTTTTTCGATATGTTTGCGGTATTCATCTAAAGTTGTCGCCCCAATACAGCGCAATTCGCCCCGCGCCAACATTGGTTTTAACAAGTTACTAGCATCCATCGCGCCTTGGGTTGCACCAGCGCCGACAACAGTGTGAATTTCATCAATAAATAAAACAATCTTGCCGGTAGATTCAGTAACTTCTTTTAATACCGCTTTTAGACGTTCTTCAAATTCACCCCGGAATTTTGCCCCTGCAATCAAAGCACCCATATCTAAAGCGATTAGTTTGCAGTCTTTGAGGGATTGAGGTACATCACCTGCAATAATACGCTGTGCTAATCCTTCGGCGATCGCAGTTTTACCAACACCCGGTTCACCAATTAGCACAGGATTATTCTTAGTGCGGCGAGAGAGAATTTGTACAGTCCGACGAATTTCATCATCCCGCCCAATCACTGGATCGAGTTGACCTTTACGCGCGGCTTCTGTAAGGTCACGCCCGTATTTTTCCAGTGCTTCGTATTTGCCTTCTGGATTTTGGTCGGTCACTTTTTGACTCCCACGAATTTGTTTAATAATATTTTTTAGCTTGCCTTCGTCTAAACCAAATTCTTGGAATAAACCTTTGCCAAAACGGTCATCTTTAGCGTAAGCCAGTAATAAGTGTTCAATTGAAATATATTCGTCTTCAAACTCTTTGCGATATCCGTCTGCTCGATCTAGAAGTGTATCCAAGCTGCGTCCCAAGTAAACAGAACTGCTAGTACCGGATACTTTCGGCTGACGTTGAAAAAATTGTTCAGTGCGATCGCGCAGTTTTTGAAGATTAACACCTGCCTTGGTGAGAATGCCAGTTGCTAGACCATCTTGTTCTAACAGCGCTTTCATCAGGTGTTCGCTTTCTATCTGCTGCTGTTGATATTGTTTCACAATATCCGGGGTATGGGCGATCGCTTCCCAGGCTTTTTCTGTAAATTGATTTGGATTAGTTGGTTGCATAGGCTTTTTTGAGGAACGTAAACGCCCAACCATGAGACAATGCTGCCCAGAGTTATCTGAGTGCCGACTTCCGATATAATCGCCCGGACAGCAGCTTGTCTTCAGATATCAGAACTTTGGGGGAACACTTTTTGGGCGAAGTGTCCATCGCATACAGAACAAGAATCAGTTTTGTTCTGATATCGTCATTGTAAAAACATAGAGGCGACTAGCTGGATCGGTCTTTACATCTTTATAGAGTAGTATTACCGCTCTTGGAAATAAAAACTCCTTATTTGTACTTTCTAGGCAGTCGTGAGATGTTTAAGGCAATGAACTAGGCGATCGCCTTAAATGGTGTCAAGCCCATCTTTACTTTCACACCTGTATTGCGTAAAACAGTCGAGCGACACTGTAAGTATAATTAGCTTCATTGATTTGACGAGCATATTTCTCGTCCCATATTCCATTTGCTTACAGCCTCGGAGAAAATCATGTTACTTGATAATTTTCGCCGCCAGTTGCGTCAAGAAGCGCAACTATGGCAGGATGAAGGACTTATTGATGCCGATTTTTACCAAATACTCGCACAAAGGTATCAATTTAATAATCTAGAAACTGCCGCTCGCGATCGCTTCGTTTTTATCTTGATCGCTGTGGGTGCAACATTGTTAGGCTTAGGTGTAATTACTTTTGTAGCTGCCAACTGGCAAGCTTTGAATAGAGAAGCCAAGTTAACACTACTGTTAAGTTTATTCCTGATAACTAATATTGCTGGTTTTATTTTGTGGAGACAACCTGCAAGCAATAATATTTCCCCAAGAAGCCGAAAACGCCGCCAACAGGTCTTTGGAGAAGGCTTGCTACTTTTAGGTGCGTTGACGATAGGCGCAAATATAGCGCTGTTGGCGCAAATGTTCCATATTAGCGGTTCAAGTTACGAACTGTTCTTAATTTGGGGGTTGGCTGTTTTGCTAATGGCTTACGGTTTGCGCTTGACTTCCTTGGGGATGCTTGCCCTGATTCTAGTACTAATCGGGTATTCGATCGGATGCTTCGATGGGTACTTTGCACAAAATGAGCTGACATGGGCGCGGCTGGTAATACAACATCTGCCCCTACTCTTAGGTGTAGTATTTGTACCTTTAGCTTACTGGTGTCGTTCCCGTTGGATTTTCAGAATTGCGGCGATCGCATTTGTTACATCTTGGCAATTTCATCTCCAGTCGCTGCAAGTTCTGACATATAAAGATGCTCCACCTTGGATTGCTATAGCCGCCTTTGCCCTCCCCCCAGCATTATTGTGGAGTTATGATGACTTACTATTTTGGCGAGTTTCTTCCAGGCTATTTCAGCCCTTTGCTAGGACTTTAGCTAGGGTGTTTTTCAGCATCACGTTTTACTACCTGTCTTTCCGTTGGTTATGGTCAAATCCATCTGTTGGTTATTACACTGAATTTCAAAATAATCACTTAGCAACTTCGCTACCCTTTATTGATGTGGCAATTTTCACAGTTTTAGCTCTGTGGCAATGGTGGCATTTGCTACGAGCAACAGGCAACAGGGAACGCCAAGGAATAGATTTCAAGACAATCTTTATTGGCAGCTTGATTGTCATAACTGCTTTATTAATCTTCGTTCATCAAGCTATCACTTTGATTCCAGCCATTCCCATATTTGCTTTTAATGTCCTTTTAGCAGTGTTAGGGTTTGAACTAATTCGCGAAGCGCTGGAGTCAGGACAACGACGCGATTTTTGGGGTGGACTAATATTATTAACACTACAAATTATCAGCCGAACGCTAGAGTACGACACCGCTTTACTCTTAAAATCTTTAGTTTTTGTTTTGTGCGGTGTCGCTGTAATTTTTGCTGGATTGTGGTTTGAACGTTATTTGTCGTCTTTACCAGTTTTATCAACTTCTGATGAGAATCGGTCATAATACAAAATCTCTGTCAAAAAAGCACTAATTACTTGAACCATATCTTTTTTTGCATCTTTCGTGGTTCGTTTAATAAATATCAAGTGCATTTTTATGCAGAATTTATGTAATAAATTTATGAATTTCAAAAAAGCCGATTGTTCAATACTTAAAACTCATTTTTCGGATTATTCCCTATGGAAACTAATCAAGCATTACCTTTGCAAAATGAACCTTCAAAAAAACCTATAGCTTTTTGGCGGTTTGTAGTTCCCCTGCTAATTCAAACAGCGATCATCATAGCAGTACCAGCCCAATCAGTTTACACATTTGTTACAGGTAAAACAGCTATTTTGCAAACTCTACCTGTAGATCCTTACGATTTGCTGCGCGGTTACTCTGTGACGCTAAATTATCAAATTTCTCGCATAGATAATTTAAAAAAACTTCCTGGTTGGGGAGATTTGGTGAAGCAAAATCCTGCTACCGATAAACGAGGCGAGCCTTTGGCGCAGGGAACCAACTTGTATATAATTTTGGAAGAGCAAAAATCCTCTGGTGGAATTCCTCAAGCTTGGAAACCTGTGCGCGTAAGTGGACAACTCCCAACTTCCTTAGCTGCAAATCAGATAGCCTTAAAAGGTCAATATAGTGGCTATAATTCGATTACTTATGGCTTAGAAACTTACTACATCCCAGAGGATCAACGGAACGATATTAACAATGATATCTCTAAAGCCCGATCAATCAAACCAGGACAGCCGCAACCGATAGTAGTGGAAGTGAAAGTGAATGCACAAGGTAAAGCGATACCTATAAATATGTGGGTACGCGATCGCAAATATCATTTTTAATTCTCAGCAGTGCAAGGTGTTGTTAAACTCCATCAACTTTCAAGTCAATGGTACAAAACCATCTCCGTATCTCCTTATTCCCCTGCCCTCACACAGAGTTACCATAATTCCAGGTCGCCTAGTGGATGCTGAAAATGATTGACCCCTACGACTTTGAAGATGATAACTTTGATTTTGAGGATGAGGATTTCTTGAAAATAAAACCCATCAGCCAAATGACTGAAGGGGAAAAGCTACAGAGGTTTAAGCGGTTCTTCGACAGCAGCAGCCGTGCTATGTTGCAAGACTGCCTATTTCGCATCGTCGATTACGAAGATGGTACGGGTACGTTAGAAATTCTTTGCCTTAATGAAGTTGTAAGGCAACGACTTTCCAAGAAAAAGCGCAAAATTACCAACAACATTAATACCTGCTGGAGTCATATCAGATGGTTTTCGCTATGCGTCCAGCAAGATAGTGAGTTGGATTGCCAGAAGTTTACCCGTAATGGTGATTTGGTGACATCTTAATTTGAGTATTGGGGACTGGCGATAAAAAAAGTGTTTTCCCAATACCTAATGACAAATACTTCGGCTCCTTTCGACTTCGCTATCTCGGCTCCGGTTCCATCGAACGAAGTCGAGATGCTCGGCACAAGTCAAGGCAAGTCGCTCAGTACAAGTGACAAATGACAAATGACTAAAAAACAAAAGTTTCCTTACCTAGTCGGTTCTAAATGGACAGCACAGCGAAAAGTTGATGGCTGGCGGCACTTCCAAGTTGTCAATCGTAAAAATCAGGCTAAGTGGGTTTACGCCGAAATGGTTGCTTCTTGCGATCCTAAAGTCCGTTTTTGGATAAATGCCAAATTATTACAAGATAATTCCCAGTGGCAGGCTGGCTGGCAAACATTACAGGAAATCCAGGAAATTGAAACTGAGGTGTCCTAATTACCTTCAATACATAGACTGAAATAAATTAGGACTTACGCACACTCTACGTTTCTTCTCTTACTCTTAGCCCACGCAGGTGGGCTAAATTTGTGTAGCCACGAATCCTATTCGCTCGGCTTAGACTTAGAAAATATTTGCAAAAGTAATAATATTTTACAAAATCACACTCACTCACTCTCAAGCAGCAATTAAATAGTTGTGACTAACGACTGAAAACTAGCAATTTATCTACGATACCTTCTCTACGAGACGCTACGCGAACGGTGAGCTACGCTAACGCAAATTCCAGTAGTATTTCCAGCATCAGGCTGCACATACCTTTCTTTACCGTTGACTCTGCGCCCCAATGCCTTGAAAACACGTTGTAAAAACATCAGCTAATTCTATGAAAAGCATTCAAAAAAGCAGATTTCAGTTTTTTGTATTTTGTAACTATTTTTATAAAAATAAGTAATAAAATTTTTTTAATGGCTCTTTTAAGAGCTTTTAAAGTCTTTAAGCCTGATAAAAATCCCAATAGTCATAATTAAGCTTTAATTCATCGGATAAAACCGTTTTACAGATTAGGAGCCACTTTCTTTTCTAGGTAATTTGCCCAATAATGACATCAACAGACCTCACGCATCGCCATCTCAGGAAAGGTGAAGGCAAATGTTTGAGCCACAAGTTTGACAAAAAGCTATAAGAGGGAAACAACAGTGAAACTAGCAGTCTACGGAAAAGGTGGTATCGGTAAATCCACAACTAGCTGTAATATATCCGTCGCCCTAGCTAAACGTGGCAAGAAAGTGCTGCAAATTGGTTGCGACCCAAAACATGACAGCACCTTCACCCTGACTGGGTTTTTGATTCCGACAATTATCGACACCCTTCAAGAAAAGGACTATCACTACGAAGATGTCTGGCCAGAAGATGTAATTTACAAAGGCTACGGCGGTGTTGATTGCGTAGAAGCTGGTGGGCCACCTGCGGGTGCTGGATGCGGTGGATACGTAGTCGGTGAAACCGTGAAATTACTTAAAGAACTCAACGCTTTTGATGAATACGATGTAATTCTCTTTGACGTTCTAGGTGACGTAGTTTGCGGTGGTTTTGCAGCACCACTCAACTATGCAGATTACTGCCTGATTGTTACAGACAACGGCTTTGATGCTTTATTTGCTGCTAATCGGATCGCTGCTTCAGTCCGCGAAAAAGCAAGAACTCACCCACTGCGTTTAGCCGGGTTAATTGGCAATCGCACCTCCAAGCGCGACTTGATTGAAAAATATATAGAAGCAGTGCCCATGCCAGTTCTAGAAGTTTTACCTTTAATTGAAGATATCCGTGTTTCCCGTGTGAAAGGTAAGACTTTGTTTGAGATGGCAGAGCAAGATCCTTCCCTAGACTACGTTTGCGACTACTATCTCAACATCGCCGACCAAATTCTAGCGCGTCCCGAAGGTGTTGTACCTAATGACACACCAGATCGGGAGTTGTTCGCTTTGTTATCCGATTTTTATCTAAATCCGGGTAAACCCCAGGTTCCTAATTCAGAAGAGGAACTAGACTTGATGATTGTATAAATCACCAAGTTCTCAGGATGGGGGACAATAACATGGCATTCTTTCACAGCTTTACAGATTCAATAAAGCAAAAGTGGTTGCAATTTTTCCAGAATAATCGAGACTGGATTACCCTCCACATGGAAGTGGAATCGGTGTACACCCCTGATGGCGGGAAGCGACCACCTTCCTACCTCATCCTGGGAGTTCTTAACGCCCTAGAGCCAAAGCTAGCGCAGTTAATGCTGCCCTTTGCCAAACTCAATCCTGACGCCGATACCCTAATTGAGGTGCTGGATTTGCATTTTGACCCAGATTTAGCTCTCGGTAATCGCTTCGTCGTCAACCCAGATGTAGAAAAATACGTAGAAGAAGCAGCAGATGTCATTGATGAAAAGCCTGAAGATGAAACATTGACACACGCTCATACGAATGGCTTTGCAGCGGTGGCAGTAGTTGAAGAGTTCGCAATGGTGGATTCTGAGGATGAAAGCCTGGCAGTCAGCGAGTTGGAAGAAACGGAAAATGGCTTTGGCGATATTTCCTTAACCAACGGACACAACTCAAAAGATGAGTCTCTCCAAAGCTCTAGCTTAGAAGCAGATGAATTTGGGGAAATTGCCTTCGATACAACAGCTGCAACGGAAGTAAAGCTGGATGAAGACGAAGACGAGGCGCTTGGAGATAGTCCACTAGATGAGAATGCGTTTAAAGACGTGTTATCAGATGTCTGGGGTGATGAAACAGCTTTACAAAAGGCTGAAGAAAATAACGATTTTTTGGGGGAAGAACTGCCAGCAGGCGTTTTTGATGAATCAGAAATTGCCCGCCTCTTCCCCAATGCTTAATTATTGCCGTTCTTCGCAATTTTAAGTTTTAGATATGGGACTTCGGCTACGCTCAGTCGAACGATTTTGGATGAGGAATTAGGGAAATTGTCGTTAGACAGCGGATACTTTTGTTGTCCCAGCCTTCAATCCAAAATTATCAATCTAAAATCTAAAAATTGGTTGAACTGCCATTAAATATCAAGGGGAGAAAAAACCAAAATGACTATCGCTCAACAACCAGAAGCTTTAAGCTTTGAATGTGAAACCGGGAATTACCATACCTTTTGCCCAATTAGCTGCGTGGCGTGGTTATACCAAAAAATTGAAGATAGCTTCTTTTTGGTGATTGGGACAAAAACTTGTGGCTACTTCCTGCAAAACGCGATGGGGGTGATGATTTTTGCTGAACCCCGCTATGCAATGGCAGAGTTGGAAGAGGGCGATATTTCAGCACAGCTGAGTGATTATGAAGAGTTAAAACGGTTGTGCTTGCAAATTAAACGCGATCGCAATCCGAGTGTAATTGTCTGGATTGGCACTTGCACCACGGAAATTATCAAAACAGATTTAGAAGGTTTAGCACCGAAACTAGAATCCGAAATCGGGATTCCCATCGTTGTCGCGCGAGCAAATGGTCTAGATTACGCCTTCACCCAAGGGGAAGACACCGTATTAGCAGCAATGGCTAACCGTTGTCCTGATAAGGCTCCTGTGGCGGAAACAGAGAAGAGCGAACGTAATGCGATCGCTAAATTGCTCAACTTCGGTAAGAAGAAAGAAGATGTCGCCCAAGATGAATCTGAATACGTGGATCATCCACCCTTAGTTCTCTTTGGCTCTCTTCCCGACCCCGTGGTTACTCAGTTAACCTTGGAGCTGAAGAAACAAGGCATCAAAGTTTCCGGCTGGCTACCCGCGAAGCGCTTCACAGAACTGCCAGTACTAGAAGAAGGGTATTATGTCGCTGGTGTCAACCCCTTCCTCAGCCGTACTGCTACCACCTTAATGCGCCGCCGCAAGTGTAAACTCATTGGCGCACCCTTCCCCATTGGCCCCGATGGAACCCGCGCTTGGATTGAGAAAATTTGCTCGGTGTTCGGTATTACTCCCAAGGGTTTGGATGAACGGGAAGCACAAATTTGGGCAGGCTTAGAAGATTACGTCAAACTGATTCGCGGTAAGTCTGTATTCTTCATGGGTGATAACTTGCTGGAAATTTCCCAAGCAAGATTCTTAATCCGTTGCGGAATGACAGTTCACGAAATCGGCATTCCCTACATGGATAAGCGCTATCAAGCTGCTGAGTTGGCATTGCTGGAGAAAACTTGCCAGGAAATGAATTCACCTCTACCAAGGATTGTAGAGAAGCCGGATAATTACAATCAACTTCAGCGAATTTATGCGTTGAAACCAGATTTGGTAATTACTGGTATGGCGCACGCTAATCCCTTGGAAGCACGGGGTATTAATACAAAGTGGTCTGTGGAGTTCACTTTTGCTCAAATTCACGGCTTTACGAATGCGCGTGACATGTTAGAGTTGGTGACTCGTCCGTTGCGTCGGAATAATAATTTGAAAGATTTGGGTTGGGATAAGTTGGTGAGAGAAGAAGCGAAGATTTAGATATAGGTTTGGATTGAGCAACAGCATATAATTAAGGCGAACCCAAAAAGTTCGCCTTTTTTGTCTCACAAAGGCGCAAAGGAAGAGCGCCTAAAAATAGTTACAATCAGGTGGATATCGCTAAATCATAACTTAGAGAAAATTTAACCATTAGAGTTAATTATGCTTAAGCTCAATCCACAAAAGCTACCATTTCTAGAGTCTATTGGTTGGCAGCTAAAAAATGTATATCAAATGAGTGAGAAAGAAATTGTTCAATTGTATCAACGCAATTGGCATCATCAAACTACCTTCAAAAATTTAAAACAAGAAGAAAAGGATTTTGTTCATTATTTAGCAAAAAAATATAATTCCTGGATATTAGCGGATTTTGAAATGTTTCATCTCGATCATCATAATAATATACTTAAAATCCTTAATGCTTTCAATCCAGAAGTTTTCAAAAAAGCTTCTGCATACTTTGGCGGTGGTACACTCTTGGCGTTAGAATATGATGAATACAGGCTTAGTAAAGATATTGATTTCCTCTTCCCTTATGGAACTGAAAATTACAGATATTTAAGAAATTTGATTTGTAATGAAGGAATTGTAGCATTATTTGAAAGTACAATAGATATCGAATTAGGTGACAGTACAATAAATCAATATGGTATTCGTTTTCCTATTGTAATCAATGAAACAACTATTAAAGTAGAAATTGTAGCCAATGGGATTTTTACTTTAGACTCTCCTGTTTATCCGAAATGGACAAGAATACCTTGTCTGAGTATAAGCGATAGATTTACATCAAAACTAATGGCTAATGCTGACCGATGGAACGATTCAAGTACACAATCTAGAGATTTGATTGACTTAGCAATATTGCGTGTAAATAACGAAATCCCCACAGGTGCAATCGCTAAAGCTGAAGAGAGCTACGAAGTAAAAAAGCCATTAATTAAAGCCATCACTAATTTTATTGAAAAAGAAAGATATAGAGATAAATGTTTTCATGAGTTAAACATACCTGAAGAAAAATTTTCCATAATAATGGATGGAATCACTTGGCTTCTTGCTGACTTTGAATCTATGAATTAAAGGAATTTAAAATGCAATCATCACTAGCAAACAAGCAAGAATTTATTATTATTGATGTGGGTGATGGAATTCTTTTAAAGGCTAAGAAACCTTTTCCAGAAACTAAGTTAGATGACCTTTTATCACTCAAGACCCTAGCCGAATATCAAAACTAGATTATTACTCTCAGAGACTTTCTTGATTAATTCATTTTTAATCCTGTAATTAGTTCAGATGGAAGGCTGTAACTCTAAAGGTTTGGATGGAATTATATACATTAATTCTGCACCTTCTGGTTTAATTTCTGTAGACGGAGTTAATTTAAGCCAGTCATGAAAGCTGATTCCTAATTGGGATATGGCTTGCAATTCTGTTTGGTAAGATTCAAAGCGGCGATTAGTTTCAATCATAGATTCCATTACTTCAAATACTTGGGGAAGACGTTTATAAGCTTCTTTTTCAAATCTCCCTGTGAATGGAGTAGGATTTCCTCCGAATATGCCCCATTGAATTTCACTACGATCTACAATTGCCGATGGAAGTGATGATAACCATTCATCATGACTTTGAGTTAGTTTAAACATATTCTCGCGTTGCATCTCGAAAACTGTATTTTCATTAAAATTCGGGTCAATCCATTGGTAAATTTGGGTTAGTTTATGTAAATCAATCTGACCTTTAAACTGAGGATGTAAGTATACTGCTGGATTAGAAGTAAGCATGAGCTCAATATATTTGTGAAGCAGCAACCTGATAAATTTTGCTCCTTCTTGAAAACGACGAAGCGCTGTTTCATGTTCTTCTAGTTCTAAATGACAACGTGCTTCCGCAATATAGGCTAGAGATAATGTCAGTATATATTTGTCAATAATTGGGCTTTTCTGGGAAAGTTCATTAACTGTGTAATCTTTGTAAATATGTTCTGCTTCTAAGAAGCGATTGATAGCTTGTAAGGCACTGCTTCTACGATTTTCAGGTTTAGTCATCGTGAAAGCATTAAGTGCTAATTCTATTCCAGCATGGAAATTAGCATAGAAACTCAGGTCAATTTTGCGGTTGACTTTGTTCAATAGTTCTTCCGCTTGTTTTAGGCGTTTTTCTAGCTCATTAAGGCGCTGTGCTATTACAGCAAACCCCATTACTGAAACACCTAGATTAAGTACGCTAGCAGCAGTAGTTACTTGCAAAAAACCTTGAATGAATTGTAGATTCTCCCCAATTTCCCCTAACTGATTTTCAATCCCAGCTAAACGTCCATTGACATCGGCGAAGCCTTTCCCAGAAATAGCCGTATTAGCAACTGTTCCAATCAGATTTATCCCTGAAACAGCTATATTACCTAAACTTGTTTGTTCAACTCCACCCAAGCGTCCACTGACATCAGCTAATCCTTGTTTTGTAGCAGCAGCATTTGCCCCAGAAGCAACAAGATTTGCACCAGAGAAAGCAAGGTTGAGTAAATTGTTAGGGGAAGAACTTAGTGCTGAAATTGGAGAATTATTGGATTCTCTTAACCAAGTAACAATATGTTTGCTTGTTGCGTTTATAATTACACCTCCAACCCTTATTAAAGTTCCATCTTGCAGTCCTTTGGCAATCCAACTAGCAAGTGTAAAAGTTACTGTCAATGGTATAGTCATAATCTTCTCTTGATTGCTAAAATATCTACACTTTACTCAGTATTCCCCCATTGATATGTTGTCTAACAATTCAGCTAATACTAATGCGAGTTCAATTCTGTCTAATCGCGATCGCTCTTTTTAACGAACCATCCACGCCAACAAAGAAAAGCGATCGCTCTTTTTAATCAGAAGATGCAGAGCGATCGCAGATACAATCATAAGTAAAAGGTAAACTTGTAGAAAATGGCTGAAATTGACCGCGCTATCACTGAACTAGCTATCGAGTCATTACCAGATGAGAAGGTTTTAACTCTGTGCGATATGCAGATGGAAACTCAGCAGCAAGAGGTTTTCAGTGACTTGCTAGCCCGTCACCGAGAGGAACAGCTGAATTATATAGAAGTTCGTCAACTAGATGAACTCATGCAGGTCTATCGACGTGGCTTAGTAAGTAAAGCAAGAGCCTTAAAAGTGGCTGTTGAACGCGGCTTGAAACCAGCCCTTAACTAACAGCAAAGTCTGTATATTTTCGTACAGAGGGCAACTGAAAACCTAAAACAATATCCTCTTTTGGGACACCTAATTCAACTAATTCATTAGCAATTCCTACCTCTGTTCCATCTTGCTGAATCCAGATTTTCTCGTCAATAATATCTAAATGGAGAACAGGGCCATATATGCGTTCTTGATCGCGCCAACCTACATAAACTAATTGATAACGATCGTGTTCTGTATCAAAAATTGTCTGTGCTTGAATGCGATTATCCCAAACAGTAGTAGCGTGTTGTTCAAGCAAATTTTTAATATATTGTCGATATACTTCTAGCTTTGCCATTGGGCGATCGCCTCCTGTTCAATATTATAAATTAGTAAACAGAGCTGATTAGTTTTAATTACAGATTGGATAAATGGAAGGATAAAAAACTCATTGTAAACAGTACTAGGAACCGCTAAATATAAAGTACGATTGGCTTCTTATTTTTGTAAAGCAATTCGGTAAATAATAAATTGTCCTAATGCAGCATAAAGTTCTGTAATTTTTGACGGACTTAGAAAACTTTTAATTTCAACAGCTATTTTTTGTCCTTGTTTTTCGGCTGCAATAACTTTTTCTGCTCCTAAATCAACATATAATTCAAGGGTTCCTGCCTGGAGAGCATAAGGATCGTGAGTGATTAACCAGCCATCTTTCTCAAGTACTGTTTTGACAACTGTATGAAAAGCATCTTTAGCAGACACAAGTTTAATTCCAATTTATGGCGGTGCTTGATTTAAGAATTTCCATTTTGTTAATACATTAACAACTTAGCGAAACTTTTTTTAACTAAATTTAATATAGTTCTGTCTCTTCTCGCCTGTCTACTCACTCCAGATGCAGAGGAGAAGAGGATTGAATGAACCACAGATGAAAGAGCGATCGCCCCATTCCCCACCAACTTAGATAAAATCACTATGGTGCTAGTTAACCCTCTCTAAATCTAATGAAAAGCGATCGCCCTTCTTCCCAACTCTCTCTTCAACGTCCAGAACTACTCGCGCCAGCAGGTAATTGGGAATGTGCTAAAGCTGCTGTGGAAAATGGGGCAGATGCGATTTACTTCGGTTTGGATCGGTTTAACGCCAGAATGCGGGCACAAAATTTTACTGAGGCGGATTTACCCCAATTGATGACATTCCTTCACCGTCGGGGCGTAAAGGGTTATGTCACTGTCAACACACTCATATTTCCCAAAGAACTAGCAGAAGCACAGCAATATCTCCGCACAATTATTGCAGCAGGTGTGGATGCAGCGATCGTTCAAGATATTGGTATATGCCGTCTCATCCGTCAACTTTCCCCCAATTTTCCCATCCATGCTTCCACGCAAATGACCATCACTAGTGCGGCTGGAGTGGAATTTGCCAAATCTCTTGGTTGTCAATTGGTGGTGCTGGCGCGTGAATGTTCTCTCAAAGAAATCAATAAAATACAGCAGCAGATTGCCCAACAGGAAACGTCGCTGCCTTTGGAAGTTTTTGTTCACGGTGCTTTGTGCGTAGCGTATTCCGGTCAGTGTTTGACTAGTGAGGCTTTAGGTGGACGTTCTGCTAACCGAGGTGAATGTGCCCAAGCTTGCCGGATGCCCTACGATTTAATCGCCGATGGGGAAGTTGTGGATTTAAAAGAGCGCAAATATTTACTCAGTCCTCAAGACTTAGCAGGGTTAGATGTTTTGCCAGATTTGGTGAAATCAGGAGTAACCTGTCTCAAGATTGAAGGTCGCCTGAAAGCTCCAGAGTATGTTGCTAATGTCACCCGTGTTTATCGGCAAGCTTTGGATAGTGTAATGACAGAATTGGAAAGACCTAACCCCCTAACCCCTTTCCCTACCAGGGAAGGGGGAATAAAAGTTTCCCTCTCCGCTTCCGAGAGGGGCTGGGGGAGAGGTCAATCAGACCAAGAACATTACAACCTAGAAATGGCATTTTCTCGCGGACTCTACACGGGCTGGTTTGGCGGAATTAATAATCAGGAACTAGTTCACGCCCGCTTTGGTAAAAAACGTGGGGTTTATTTAGGTGAAGTCAGCCGCATTCACAACGAAGAGGTAACAGTCAAATTGGAAGCGCCTGTCAAACCAGGGGATGGAATTGTATTTGACTGCGGTCATCCAGAGGCAAAGGAAGAAGGTGGGCGAGTTTATGGGGTGGTTTCCAAGGGTAAGGAAAGTGTGCTGACCTTTGGTAGAAATGACCTAAACTTACGCCGAGTGCATATAGGCGATCGCATTTGGAAAACCAGCGATCCAGAACTCGATAAGCAAGTGCGTCAGAGTTTTGCAGGCGAGAACCCCCAATTTCAGCGCCCGATTGACTTGGAGATTTATGGAGAAGTTGGTCAGGCGTTGATTGCGATCGCCCGCGATCAACTCGGTAATATTGTCCAAGTAGAGTCTGCAATTTCACTGGTTGAAGCGCACACCAAACCCCTAGATACAGACCGTTTACAAGAACAATTCAGTCGTTTAGGTAATACACCTTTCTGTTTGGGAACGCTAACTAACCACCTCAGTGGTACTTTGATGCTACCCGTCAGTGAATTGAACCGGATGCGGCGGGAAATTGTCGTGCAGTTGGAAGAATTGCGGAGTCAACCCAAACGTTGGCAATTACGTTCTGATGTTTCTTTCCAAAGCCTACTACCCTCCTCATCTCCCTTATCCCCTTCATCTCCTGCACTCATAGTATTAGTACGAAACCTCAACCAACTCCAAGCCGCCCTTAAAGCTGGTATTGAAACACTGTACTGTGAATTTGAAGACCCTCGCGCCTACCGAGAAGCCGTGCAGCTAGTACATAAACAGAGGCAACAATCCTCACTCCCCACAATTTGGGTTGCACCTCCCCGAATTACTAAACCGGGGGAAAATTGGATTTTACAGCAAGTCCGTGCCTCGGAAGCAGATGGCTATCTGATACGGAACTATGACCAATTGCAATTCTTTGCTCAAGACCGTTGTATCGGAGATTTTTCGCTCAACGTTGCTAATCCCTTAACAGCAGACTACTTTCAGCAACACTTTGGTTTAGAACGGCTGACCGCATCCTATGACCTGAATATTACCCAACTACAAGACTTGCTTACCAGTTGCCCACCCCAGTGGTTTGAGGTGACAATCCATCAACACATGCCGATGTTCCACATGGAACATTGTGTATTTTGTGCTTTTCTATCAACGGGTACAGACTACACTAACTGTGGACGACCTTGTGAAAAGCAGGAAGTGAAATTGCGCGATCGCGTTGGTAGCGAACACGTCCTCAAAGCAGATGTAGGTTGTCGCAATACTGTATTCAACGGTACTGCTCAAACCGGAGCCGAGTACGTACAGCGCCTCATAGAACTGGGATTACGTCAGTTTCGCATCGAGTTTGTAAATGAAACACCAGAACAAGTGAGTAAAACAATACATCGCTATCGTCAACTACTGCAAGGCGAGATTACAGGTTCCCAACTCTGGCGCGAGTTGAAACTGCAAAATCAGCTAGGTGTAACTCGTGGCCCTATGGGAGTGTCTGCATTGCGATAATAATTATTGCAAGCTGCCCTATTCACCACTGCTGGGCAGCTTGTTTAACTATTTCCACAAGCTTCAACACAGTTGGCGATCTCTCATTGTTTCGCCAAATCATCGCGATCGCTACTTTTGGGGTAGGTTCTTGTACAGTTTTATAAATTACCCCAATCCGTTGCAAATTTTGCAAAGATGCTGGCACGATCGCCACACCCATCTCGGCTGCTACTAGGCTGACAATCGTTTGCATCTGAATAGCTTCTTGGGCAACCTTGGGACTAAAGCCTGCTTGCTGGCAGAGACTAATGATTAAGTCGTAAAGTCCTGGTGCTAATATCCTGGGAAATAAAATAAACGGTTCATTGGCAAGGGATGTCAAACATACATTAGATTGACTTGCTAGCAAATGTGCTTCAGGTAGTGCTATCATCAGCGACTCTTGAAAAATTGTTTCGCAGCTAAATCTATTTTCTTCAACAGGTGGACGCAATAATCCTACATCCATTCGACCTTCTCGTAACCACTCTAACTGCTGATCTGTAGTCAGTTCACGCAACTCGATGCTCACACCAGGAACGTAACTACGAAAAGTTCGCAAAATAATAGGCAAAATATTATACGCCGCAGAACTGACAAACCCGACCACCAATTGTCCAATTTCGCCGCGACTAGTTTGCCGCCCGACTTGGATTGCCTGTTGTAATTGCCTCATAATTTGCTGCACTTCACCCAGAAACACTTGCCCCGCTTCTGTTAACTGTACTTTTCGTTTCGTGCGGTGAAACAGTTCAAAACCCAATTCCGCTTCTAGCTGCTGAATTTGTTGACTTAGGGGAGGTTGAGCAATGTGTAATCGTTCCGCCGCTCGTCCAAAGTGCAATTCTTCTGCCAAGGTGACAAAGTAGCGCAAGTGTCGTAGTTCCATCAGTTATTTAAACTCATATCTTTAAAATATTAGTTAAGGTGAAAATATATATTGGACATAATTAAAAATCTTTTCTACTGTGATGATATCCGCAAATCAACACACTGTAATTTCACTACTTATGAATAATCTTTCAATACCTAAAAATTTTTGGGATGCTGCTCTCTACGAAGATAAACACGCCTTTGTCTGGCAGTATGGTGAGGAGTTACTAAAATTCCTTAACCCTCAGCCAGGAGAATCCATACTGGATCTAGGCTGTGGTACAGGACAACTCACAGAAAAAATTGCCCAAACTGGTGCTGAAGTCATGGGAGTTGATTTTGCACCCGCGATGATCGAAAAGGCAAGAGAAAACTATCCCCATATTCGCTTTGATGTTGCTGATGCTAGGAACCTTCAAATAGACAAGCCATTGGATGCTGTGTTTTCCAACGCTGTATTGCATTGGGTGAAAGAAGCAGATAGTGCGATCGCTTCCATATATCAATCCCTCAAACCCGGAGGCCGTTTTGTGGCAGAATTTGGTGGTAAAGGGAATGTTTTGGCGATCGCCACAGCTTTGGAAAGCGCCTTAGAAGCAATTAATATCTCCGCACAAGCCCTAAATCCTTGGTATTTTCCTAGTATTGATGAATACGCCAGCCTATTAGAACAGCAAGGCTTTGATGTCATTCATGCTATGCTTTTTGATCGTCCAACTGCTTTAGCACAAGGAGAAGCAGGTATGGCAAACTGGATTCAGATGTTCGCCAGCACTTTTTTAGAAGGACTGTCTGGTGAGCAACAAATACAAGTAATTCGCGTCGTGGAAAAATATCTCAAGCCGACGCTGTATCAGCAAGGAACCTGGACAGCAGATTATCGAAGAATTCGCATCGTTGCCATTAAACTTTAAACTGTGCGAATTTTTACTAATGCCTTAATTACGAATTAGTATCAGCTATGCATATACCTAAATTGTGCGATCGCCCTACAGCCCTTTGGGCATCCTACGGCAGGCGTTGGCGCAGCCATCGCCAGACATCATTTTCATTACTACTAACCATTAGCCTCACCACTTTACTAATCCCGCCCTCACTAGCGCAAACTCGTTCAATACCGTCACCTTCTAGTGCGCCTTTAGAACTAGACTTATTAACCAAGCCAAAAGACTATGTAATCACAGCTAACACCATTCATCCAGAAAGATTAACCGTTCCCAGTTTATGGTGGGCACAACAAAACTCCGAAAAAAAGCTATTGGATAATTGGATAGCATATCCAGCTTCTAACAAAGAACCTGCACGAGTAGACTTGATCGTGAATCAGCAAATTTGGAGCTTATTAGAGTATATAGAGCGCTACGACTTTGTAAATCGCTTGGGTAGCGCTGCACGGAACTTTGGTTACAACGTCCGGGTATTTAATTATCAAAAAGAACCTTTGGCAACCTACACTTGCAACTTTAGTACAAGTCCAGCTTTATGTAGTATCCAAACCACTATTAAGAACAAGATCGGTTTACAGCGTTATTTGTAGCGATTGGGGAAGCAGGGGAGCATGGGAGCAGTTACAGTAAGTTTTTCCCCTCTGCCCCTCGGTCACTGAGCGTAGCCGAAGTGCTGCCTCTTCTGCCCTCTGCCCAATTCCCAATTAAACCTTAATTTTGGCGAATAAAGACTCGTATTGTTTTATTGCTGATGGAGGTAAGGGAAGTAAAAATTCACTTTTATCGAAAATGTTGCGATCGCTCTCTAACAAACTCCATAATGGTTCTTGGATATCGGAAGCGGCAATATTTGTAGAAATTGGCGAATTAGTTTTAGTCAGCACCGAAATTTGTTTAGCTGTGCTTGGTTGCCAACAAAAATCAATCCATTGATCTGATAAACTATCCTTAGTAATCCCTGCGGGACGTACCCATAAGTCCGCCCAGATTGCTGTTCCTGACTGAGGGATAACTGCGGCAAGCTGCGGATAACGTCCCAGAACAGGAAGCACATCGCTTGACCAACCAACCGCTAGCCAAGTGTCTTCCATAATTAGAGGTTCCAAATAGTTATTGGAACTGTAAAACTTTACTTGTTGGTTTAATATCTGTAATTCCTTTTCCAAGTCTGGTACTTGGTCAAGATTGTCTGTATTATAAGATTTTCCTAGCTTTTTTAAGACCAAACCAATAACTTCTCGTGGTTGATTGAGTAGAGAAATACGCTGCTGCATTCCATCTCGCCACAAATCACTCCAATCTTTGGGTGTCCATCCCAATTTTTGCAACTTGTCACGGTTATAAACAATTACCGTACTACCCCACCGGTAAGGCGCACCCCACACCTTCCCTTGAGTATCCAAAATACCTTGATCGTTGCGCGTTACCAGTTGTTTCCACCTTTCATCTAAAGCAGACCACTGTTTTAATTGCTTTCCCTGTACTTCTTGGAGTGGTTGAATCAATTTCTGTTCAATAGCTGCTTGTAGCCAGTAATCTCCCAATGTCACTAGGTCTGTGTCAGCAGCTTTTTGACCTTGCCTAAAGGGTATAAAACGACTCCATCCCTGCTCATCGCTGGTCTTTGGCTTCTGCTGCCAATTTTGTAATTGGTGAAATAAATCCTGTATATGCTCAACTGGAGCAAACTTTAACTGCACCTGTTGCTGCAAACCTTTGTGGAACTGATTCACCACCTGACCAGGTATAGAACCCTTTAATAACTGTACTTTTAGTTGCGTTTGCTTGTTTCCACCACAGCCAAAAAGCAGTTGTGAAAGCGCCAGTGTGCTTGTACCTAGCAAAAAAGACCGTCGATCCATTGATTTTGGATTTTGAGATTTTTGATTATACCTAATATTAAGCAGAGATTCACCAGTGGCTGACTAGTTGAAAAAGTGGATCTGGAGAATTATCGGTATTTTTTCTTTATAATACGGTTAATTTTGAATATTTGACTCAAATTAGCGATTTTTTGGCAAATTTATACCTCAAGATTAATTTTTATCCATAAATTTACTTCGTGGTACTTATGGTGAAGCCTTACTTATATTTAGAAGTAATGATTGAAATGTCACATTTCCACTAAAAATTATCAATACTTAAATAATCCATAAGTATCGTTAAGGTTGAGAGTAAATTGAATAACATAGAGAAAATGTACGAATAAAGGTATTAAATGGAGCTATTACAGCAGCAGATCCTGACTTTAAGCCAAAAGCTGGATGACCTGTGCCAAGTAATTGAGCAGCTTGATGGTAAAGTCACTCAAACTTTCTCAGAGTGTTCTTTAGCCAATACACAAGCAAAGGATAATTGCCAACAAAATGGCGCGGCTGGAGGCTACCAGTTTAAAGGACGTAACAATTTAAATCCAGAAATGGAACACAAGGATGTATTGACAGATGGCATTTATCTAGACATGCATCGTCAAAGTGGAGATAACATAACACCAGAAATTCAAATACAACGACTGACAGCGCAATTAACAGCAGCGTACAATCGCATTGCTGCTTTAGAAGAACAATTACTTAGAGAGAGAATTCATTAAATTTAACCTGAAGTTCAACGAATAAAAAATTGATTGAGGTAGATAAGACAAGCCTTTAGGTTCAATATCGAGTGATGGTTTTATGAGCATATACTTAGATACAAGTAAGCAATCCAGCCATCAAATTGATAAAAAAGTTAAACACACTATTACATATCTTTACGTAATAGTGTGATGTATCTACCCATAGGTTTTTAGTCTAGACCTCACTATGAAACAAAAAACAACCCTAACGACACCAGTCTTAGGGTTGTGTCTGGTTTAAAAATTAATATTTTCTTATTAATCTGCGTTTTTCTCATTAGCGTTTTGGTATCTTGTTCTCAAATTGGTTGATGACGAGTCAGACAGCTTTCGCTAAGATTGACCTTTTGCAACCTGCTCCTACTCAACCGCTATTGTAAATAAGGGACTCAATCCCAATTGATAAAACGGCAGAAATTTACAAAGATTTCAAGTCGGAAATTCTTAAAAGATTTGCAGCCAAAGAAAAGAGTAAACGCAAAACAAAAAAGATTGTCATAAAGCTGGTGAAATATATAAATCTCAAAGTGAAATAATTAAATTACAGAGGCTAGAAATTTTATTAAAAAGCTTATGTGAGACATAGCTTGTTTCAGAACTCATATTTTTCTGAGTCTACCAATCTCACGCTTTTATCTAGCACTATCTTTATGTTTTAGTTCCAGAAAATCTTTAGTTACTCTAACTATAGAATCTCCATTTATATAATTTGAAGTATAATTGGGCGTTAATGGTAGATTATCACCCGATTCTAGTACTAAAATAACCCGAAAAAAGTATTCGTCTATACTAGTATCAATCCGTTCAAGCTTAATATCAGTAATTTCGTTTAAGGAATATTGAAAAACTGTTTTTCCTAACGTTCCAAACCACCTGTAACGACTAAGTTTTACAGTATTTGTTTCTTTATCAAAATTACAAGTGATAAATAAACCTAGTGACGCTACTAGCAACGCTAATATTCCACAGAATACAGTAAACCTGACAACAATGTAACCCATAAAAGTGTCATCAAGTATAACCGCTAAATTGTTCTCTGTAGGGTTTTTCAAAAATTGGTTAATTCTTAATACTATTGATTGTAATTCTTCAAGTTTAAATTTTGGGTATGTTCTATCTGTAAAAGGAAAGCTATCTTTATCAGTTAATAGTAAAATTTTATATGAGTATCTAGGCTTAACTTGACTATCGGTTTGCATCTCTGTTTCCAATTTAGCCTCTAGTAACTCAGAAACTAGCACTTCACTTTTTGCTTGACCAAACCAATAGTTTTCTGTTAACTTACACATTCCTGTTAGAGTATTTTGTCCTGCACTCAAATCAATATTTGAAGTAGATATATTGCTTGGATAACGATTGCAGACAAGTTGTGTAATAGGTGTAAAGACAATAGTCGCAAATAAAAATAGAACAAATAATTGGCTAAAAAATATTCCCACACCTAAAAATACTTTTGGTCGAATAATAAAAATAAGTTTATTTGATGTTTGCTCTGAGAGTTTTAGAGGATTAGCTAGAGTCAAATAACATCCAGCACCTAAGTTAATTGCCAACAGGATGGTAATTAATAAAACAGTCATTTTATTTGTAGCTCCAGAACCGCTTTAGCAGATAGAAATATTACGCGTTTACCAATTAGATAATAAACCAAGAAAGAATAAGCTCAACTACTCTTCTGTGCCTAGCGCCATCGAATATGCCAGCATTAATGGAACGCAGAATCTTGCCGAATTTAATTCGCTAAGAATTAATAAGATGCTGTACTTAGCCGTTCAAGTTGGGCTTCAATGGCTGCCAAAAGTTGGTCTTGCTGCCAATCTTGGCTAAGATGGGCGGCTATGCAAGCGGCTCCAGCACCCATACCTTCTTTCACAAAGCCCTGCTCATAAGCTCTCAGCTGGGGATAACGAGAATCAGCAAAGCTCAGATGAGTTGCTAATAGGGGAGGGGTTCCTCCACTGGGGGTTAAGCTGCCTTTTCCTAAATTGAGAGCTAAGTCAACTGTAGCGCCAGTAGGATCTTCAGCCACCCAGCGGGTTGTGCCTACAACTACTGCTTCTGGTTGCCATGATAAAGCGTAAGCTTGAGCGATCGCACTCATCAACGCATAAACCGCCAGCATTTGCGTCCCTCCAGCCAGCATTACACCACAACTACGGCTAGCAGCGATCGCCATCCCAGCTACCACCACTTGCATCGGATCGCCCACTGCGGCTACGAGTTGTAGCGGATCTACAGAATTTTGGATTTTAGATACTTCTCTACGAGAGGCTGCGCCAACGACTTCGCTCAGTACAAGTTTTGGATTTTGGATTTGAGATTGGAAGTTTATCTCCCCCTGCTCCCCCTGCCTCCCCTGCTCCCTGCTCTCCCTTATCTTCTCCAGTCCAGCTTGCACTAGTGCCCACTTTTGCGCGTGGTTACAAACAGGGTGGCTACTGTTAACTTTTCCGGCAGCATCTATACCTAAACCAGTTAATATTGCCAGGGCAGTTGTAGTACCTCCGACGACGCACTCACCGAGAATCAAATACCCCTGTTGAATATTGGCGGCTAGGCGTTCTCCCCAAAGTAGCCCTTGTTCAAACAAGTGATGTACTGTTGTAATTTCCATAGCAGCCCCTTGACTTAAACACTTAGCAGGAGCGCCACCCAAATCAATTACTGGCACAGCAGGAGCTTGGGGTAAACCAGCATTAAATAAATGAATTGGTATCTTTAGTGACTCAAATACAGCGCGAGAAATCAGCACAGGTGAAGCCCCAGCCGCCAATGGTGGTAGGGGATATTGGGCTTTATGTTCTGGGCCGTAATACAAAAACTCAGCATCGGCACAAGCTGTATATTTCCGATCTTCTGGAGTGCGACCAGCTGCTGAAATCCCTGGAATTAAACCAGTTTCAGTAAATCCTAAAATACAAGCAAATACGGGTAGACAACCACGATACCTTCGCAGCCATTGTTCACCCTGCTCTTTTTGAGTATAAATACTAATTTGGGAATTGGGCATGGGGCATTGGTTATTATTTAGGACCGATCGTTTAACCAATGACAAATGACAAATGACTAATAATTATCCTTCATAATCCATGAGAACTTGCACCCAGTGTGGTGGGCGAGGAATAGGGTTGCCCAGGCGGTCAAAAAGCAACCATGCTGCCAGGTGTACCACAAAAAGGTAGATAAAGTTGTTGAGTAAAATTAAAGCGATCGCTCCTACTTGAATCAAAAATACACTAGGACTCGCCAACAAACTCAAGTTAAAAAATACCCACTCAATAAACTCAGTTACCTGGGTAATCACATAAATCCACAAGTCTTCACCCGACAAAACAGACAGCAACCACAGCCGAAAAAAGACTCCTAAAGTACCTAATAGCGTACCCAAAGTGATAGAAACAATCCAAGGAAGACGACGACGACACCACGTAGCGCCCAAAAGCACGCCCATGAACCCGTAGGGCATGACAAACAGCAAACTGCGAGCTGGCCCCATCAATACCGTCAGCAGTAACCCAGAGGTGAGTGCTGCCATCCATGCCGCACGTTTGCCCCAACGCAGATAAACTAGAGCGATCGGCACTGGAAAAAATATCCGCAAAACTGGGCCTAAAGGAAAGTAAAAATTAATAAACCAAATTAAACTAGCGGTACTGGCTAAAAATGCCGTTTCCACCATCCTCAAGGGCGCATCAGCTTTGATTTGAGGAGGCATTAACTGCTGTTCTTTATCTAACCAATGATTCTGAGGAGTTGGAGATTCAGAGGATGGATCTTCCTCCGGTTCATCTGGGAGAGAATCTAAAATACTCATATCTGACAAGTTTTTAAACGATCATTCTTTCTAAGGCTGACAAATCGGGAATACAAATAGTGTCTTGATCCCGTTTAATCAAGCCTTTTTTTTCTAGCCTTGTCAATACTCGTGTCACCGTTTCCCGCGCCAGTCCGCTCAAACTACTCAATTCCCGATGAGGTAAATTGGGGATTTCGGTTCCAGTTTGCCCTTTTTTTCCCTGTCCTTCTGCCAAAAATAACAACGTATCTGCTACCCTTGACTGGCTATCAGATTCCCGCAACCGCAATCGGCGATTTACTTGCCGCAAACGTCGTGCCATTAGTTGCGCCAATCGAACTCCCGCCAAGGGTTCTATCTGAAGTAATTTGACAAAATCCTGAGCAGGCATACTACCAATTACCGTTGGGGCCAAGGTAATCACATCCGTGGATCGAGGTGCTTCATCTAGCGCCGCCATTTCACCAAACAATTCACCTTTGCCAATAATATTCAGCGTTACCTCTTTTCCTTCCAGATTGTAGGTGCGAATTTTTACCCATCCGTCCATAATAAAATACACAGAACCACCCCAGTCATTTTCCAGCAGAATCACCTGATTGGCTGGGTGAGTGCGGGTAACGAGATGGGTGAGGGCTGATTCCACAGCAGTTTCTGGCAACCCTTGAAAAAAGGGAGCGGAGGCGATCATCCAGGAATTAGCCTGTGCTTGCAAGCTATATCGATCTTCCATTACGACATCTTTAATTCAAGCTGCTATGTACACATAAAAAACAGGAGTGCCATTTGTAGCCTAAGCTATCATTGCACAGCTCCCTTTCAAAGAAAAAACTAAACTATGCTACACAAGAAAGCGACAAGAAGTTTTTCTAAATAATCTTTACCTATAAGTTTAAACGGGGTAAAAGTTTTGCAAAAAGTAGTTTATAGCCTGCGGTTGGATTGCTTAGGGGCTAGCTGCACTGCAAACTTGATTAGTTATGAATATAGGCAAACAACATTAATGATACTAAAGGGAGTAAATTATTGCTCAGGTATTTTAGCGATTTTCAAAAATAGGCAACCAATGACCTGCAAAATTAAGCTTTTCGAGCAAAGGCTGTCTGAAGAGGATAAGGAGAGGGGGAGACAAGGAGATGGGAGGACATAGAGAAACTTTTTTCCTTGTTTTCTTGGATGATTGAAGATTGCCACGACTCACAGTAATCCATAACATAATGACTAGTCACAATTCCAAGTAGCGGCTTTTGCCACTTAAAACTTCTTCTATGGTCGATGCTGCGCGTAGCAAGATCCCCATAGGGATACAGTGATTGTAAATTAATTGTCATATTAGTTGACATACATTTCTAACTAAGGTAATCAAAGTGACTTTTAGTACAGATGAAATTCAAAAGCTGATCGCAGACATTGACAACTTACTTGTCAGCGGTGGCAAGCGCCTGTCTAGATTTCTGTCTGGTCAGGCGCAAGAACCTAAAGAAGTTTTAGAGCGAATTCGCGACTTCTTGGTGAGGTTACAAGAAAAAGAAGCATTAGAGAGCAGCATCTCAAATCAGTCTTCTGAAGAACCGCGTTCGCCTTTGTTAACAAAATTTATCGATCGTGGTAATAACCAGTATCCACTACCGCCGCTCGAACCCAGTCAGGAAGAGAGTACTGTTGGCGCCGGACAATTAAATAATGAATTTTCGAGATTGATTCAGCCGTTGCGATCGGAATTAGAATTGCTTTTGCAAGAGCGAGCCAGTCTCATACAAGAAATTCGGCAACTAGAGCAAAAGCGATTGCAAAACTACTCCTTAGCGCAGCAGTTGACAAACCAGGAGCAAATGATTACCGAGTTTTTACAGGTACTCATGAGTCGCCTTGTGCCAACTTTAACACCACTGATGGGACAGACGAGGGAAAATTCCGCCAGTTCTTCAGAAGGAATTAATTACCCAACCTCTGCAACTCAATCTTTATTAGAATCCTCTGACGATGTGGAGCGCTTAACCCAGCTAGCTAGGGAGTTAGATCGACGCCTATTATCACTAGATGGGACGGTGAATGTAGTCTTTGAAGCACTACAGCGTAACATTAATACTTATCACGAATCCTTGTCCCAAGCACTGGCAAGAATGCATAGCAAGGGGATGCAAGGCGAACAGCTGATGGCCAGCTTTGTCAACAATTTGACCCAGCATTTGCAACAAGAATCCTCTAGTTTACAGTCATCTTTGCTGGGAGAAGAATCTGAGACACTACCATCATTGACTGAACCAACCGAGATTACTGCTGGAGTTGCGCCCCAATCCTTAGAGCTTATACAGCCAGAAACTTCATCTCCACTCGCAATTGAGCAACAGGAAACTACCCTCACAGAGGATCTAGATGCAGTGCTGTTGCAGCTTGGTGTAGACTCATCTGAATATTCTCAAACCCCGACCGAATTACCAGAAGATATTTCTGCGGCAATTGGTGATGAAGTAGACCAACTTTACGCTAGTTTGTTTGATGCTGGTGATGTTAATAATCCCAGCCTCGATGTTCCCATCAATGACTTATCTGCTTCTACAGCCTCTCCATCACCATTGAACATCACCCAGACCCCGCCTGTCTCTCCAACCGTGGATTCTGCGGTTATTACTCCAGATACGGGTCTTTCAACTCAAGAGACTTTAGGCGAAACCACAGATTCATCAGAGCCACAGGAAGAACTATTTTTTGAAGAAGATACTGACCTAGATTCACCTCTTAGCTTCTCTACTCCACAAATAGACAGTTTGCCACAAATCGGCACTCAGCCAGCTAGCGTTGATACAATTAATACCCTAACTGAGTTATTACCTGATGCTGATAGTGAACTGCAATTGCTGGAAGTCTCATCTTCTGTGGATAATGCCACAACTACAGCAACTGACCTATTGCCTGATGATGATAGCGAACTGCAACTGCTGGAAGTCTCATCTTTTGCGGATGATGCCACAACTACAGCACCAGTGACTCCAGAAGTACCAGAAATTGCCTTAGCAGAGCCTAGCGAAAATATCGCCACATCGGAAGTATTAATTAACAACGATCGCTCCGAACTGTCTTCAGATAACTACATTGCTGCTTCACCCCAAGAAAACTTACTTTCTATTGAGTCAAACCAGTCTCCAGCCGTACCAGATATTTCTTTAGATGAAGAACAGTTGCAGCAATTAGATCGGGATTTGGCTAATTTCGATCGGCAGCTAAATTCTGAGTCGCCGCCAGATCGCAACTTGAGTGTTTTCTCGGAACTACTTGATAACATTCAAGACACAATCCCCACAACTTCTCCTGAAAATGCCCAAATAGCAGAGAATACATCAACTGCTGCTTTCTCCAGTTTGGCAGTTCCCCAGGTAGAAACTGAAAAAAAGGAAGTCACAACTCCTGTTCCAGAAAGTTTTTTACCTCCAATTACCAACTCTATAAATAATCCAGAAGTTTCATCCAATATTCTAGAATCAGTCTGGTACTTAGGAATTGATTTAGGTACAACAGGAATTTCCGCCGCATTATTAAATCGCTCGATTTTTGTTGTACATCCTATCTACTGGTCAGCAGAAAATCCGCCAGGAACAAGTTCCTTTCAGCAATCGTTTCGTTTACCAACAGAGGTTTATCTGCCTACAACTTCTGTACCCCACGGTGAAAACGAAACTATCGAAGCACATGAGCAGACAGCACCTGCGGCTGTTGCCCAAGATAAAGCGCCCGATCGCTCGGCTACTACTCCTGCAACACCAAGATCGACAGCAGATCCGACGAAAAATAATCTCTACTCGGCGCAGCTGAAGCCTTACTTACAAGTAGCCATTCCCTACAAGAGCGAACGACAGAAATGGGAACCTGTTTTGCAATTAAATGAATTTTCGGCAGGGCCTTTGATTTGGGTTGTGCGATCGCTCTCTAAATTACTATTAACCCTCAAATCCGAAAAAACAAGTACCACCCCTAGTTTAATGGCTGCTGCTGTTGGGATCGGCGAACAAGATTTTCCCCAGATTATCAATAATATTGCTGGTGTAATTTGTACCTGTCCATCTAGCTGGTCGGAACAATACCGCTTTAACGTGCGGGAAGCTTTACTCACTAGCAAACTCATTCAACATCCGCAGCAAGTCTTTTTTGTCGAAGAAGCGATCGCTAGTCTACTCCCAGAACTCGATGCTGTTAACGGTGAGCAAGTAAAACTAAGCGATGCTCAAGGTTCTCATCCAGCAAAAACTAGCGAACATCCCATTGTTGGCAACACTCTTGTGATTAACATTGGGACAACTGCCACAGAAATGTTGCTGGTGAATCTACCAGAAACCTTGCAGCAATTGACATACAATGATTTCATGCTCCATAGTTTTGCTTATGCTGGCAAGGGTATTGAACAAGATATAATTTGCCAGCTGCTATTGCCACCGAAATCTCGGCAATCACGCCTAGAAACACCAAGCAATAGCAAAACTACCACGAGTAATCCTTGGCAATGGCAACCGTCAATTCCCGGTTTAGACCAAATGCGTTGGCAGACTTTAGGGTTGGAAGAATTAGAACTACCTAGAGTCGGAGAACCAGATATCACCGCTCGCATTCGTCTCCAGCAGCGTTTAGAAAGTTCTCTACTGGGACAGGCGGTATTAGATGCGGCATTAGCCCTAAAACTGATTTTGCAACACCAAGACTCTTTTACCCTGGAATTAGCCGATCAGCGGTGGGTTTTGCAGCGACGAGACTTAGAAAGCCAGGTATTTATTCCCTTTGTCCGCCGCCTGAACCGAGAACTCAACAAGTTATTGGTAGCTCGTGGCATTCCCACAGAAGCCATTAATCAAGCTATCCTGACTGGTGGAGTGGCTTGTATCGGGACGGTGAATCGCTGGTTACGGCAAAAACTCCCCAGCACTAAAATTATTCAAGATTTATATCTCGGCGAAAACGGCGCTCCTAATTGCAGTCGGGTTGCTTATGGTTTGGCGATGCTGCCTCTGCATCCCCAAATTTTAGATATACCCAGGCAACAATACACTGATTATTTCTTGTTTACAGAATTGTTGCGATTGCTACCAGACCGTCCTTTATCTTTCGGTGAAGTTATCCACTTATTTGAGGGTCGTGGGATCAATACTCGCATTTGCCAGCAACGGCTGCTGGCTTTTTTGGAAGGTGAACTGCCTTCCGGTTTGATACCTTCAGTCACAGAATCAACCTGGCTCACCCAGAGTTCGCAAGAAAATCCTGACTATCAGGCGATCGCCACAGCACCACTTTTTGAAAAACAAGGAAGTCTCACTTATCGTCCCAATTCTCAACAATTGTTATCTTTACGTCGCTATTTAGATGCAATTAAGGCTAGTAATCAGCAATCACTCGAGGAACCATATACGGTGAATTTTCCCTTAGAGGTCGATCGTTGAGACTAGTACCGCAAGGCGGAATTAAAAATTAAAAATTAAAAATTAAAAATGAATCCAGCATAAGGGTTTCGTTGATTTAGAATGATTGGTTTATTTCCGCCGTGTTGTACTAGTAGATTGCGCTAGAAATAAGAATACTACTCAAAATTCCAAATGCTCATAACATAAGCATTTGGAATTTTGCGAATTACTACTAGTACTTCAGCACAGTAATTTTTGGGATATGTACGATAGTAGTATCTTTTTATTAGTTTTTATTAGATGGATAAAATACCGTAATTTTACAATCTATCACTTGAATTGAAAGATTCTGTAAATTTTTGGTTTTTGGTTTTTATATCGGCTAAAATTTGTGTATATTAACACTCGGTAGTAACGACAACAGTAGTGAAAATCGCCCAACAATCATGTCTATGTCTACACTACTAATGTAAAAATTCCTGTTATAAAACTAAGTTAGCCCTTGTGAATAATCTTTATCTTTATTCAGTTAATTGTTTGCAACAGCCTTCACACCCGTCAATTTTAAGCGTGAGAAAACGATTAATTGACATTGTTGGAGCAATTGTGGGGCTGATTATTACATTTATGATAGCAATTCCCGTAGCAATTGCTACCTTTATTCATGAGCCAAGTCCAATATTTTATTCCCAAATTCGCTGTGGTTTAAACGGAAAAACTTTCCGCATCTGGAAATTCCGCTCCATGATAGTCAATGCTGATAAACTCAAGCATTTGGTTGAGAACCAAGCTAAAGGTCACATTTTTAAATCTGTTGACGATCCTCGCATTACTCCTGTTGGTAAATTTTTGCGGCGTACTAGCTTGGATGAATTCCCTCAATTTTGGAATGTTCTGATTGGGGACATGAGTTTAGTTGGTACTCGTCCACCTACTCCTGATGAAGTCAGTAATTACGATTCACACCACTGGGATAGATTGCGAGTCAAACCAGGCATTACCGGAGAATGGCAAGCTAATGGGCGTTCCAGTATTACAGACTTTGAAACCATTGTGAAAATGGATATAGATTATCAACGCAAGTGGTCTGTAACTTATGACCTGAGTCTGATTATTAAAACTATCTGGGTGGTATTTAAAAAGACTGGTGCTTATTAAATTTGGGAATGGGACATTGGGCATTGGGCATTAATTATTTCTCCCTCATCTACCACTTTCTTATTGTGACTTCTGACTTCTGAATTCTTCTTCAACCCTTAACGCCGCTACCCGTTTCTGTGGGTACAATGTAACGTTGTAAAAACAAAAATAGTAATAATACTGGAGCGATCGCAATCACTGAGCCAGCAGCTACCAAGCGCCAGTCAAGAGAAAATGTACCTGCTAGCTTTGCGACTCCCAAAGGAAGAGTGTATAAATTTTCGTCTTGGATGACAATTAAAGGCCACAAAAAGTCACTCCAAGCACCAATAAATACAAAAATAGCTAAAGTTACTAATGCTGGGCGAACTGCTGGTAACATAATATGCCACCATAATCCTAACTCTGAGCTGCCATCCATGCGGGCGGCTTCTTCTATTTCTTTGGGGACACTCATGAAAGCTTGGCGCAACAGAAAAATGCCAAAGGCAGAAGCTAAACTCGGAAAAATCATCCCTAAATAAGTATTTCTCAAACCCATCTGGACTGTCAAAATATATAGAGGAATCATCACGATTTGGAAGGGAATCATAATCGTAGAGACGATCGCTACAAAAATCCAGTCTCGCCCCACAAACGACAATCTTGCTAACGGATAGGCAGCCAAGGCGCAAAACAGCAGATTTAAGCCCACAGTCAGTACTGACACCAAGGTACTGTTATACAAGTATTGTCCAAAAGGTAGAGAGTTCCACACACTAGAGAAATTATTTAGTGTCGGTTGACTCGGTAGCAACTGTGGCGGCGACTGAAAAATATTTTCCGTAGGCGATTTCAAGGCTGTACTAATTAGCCATAGTAAAGGAAAGAGCATCAACAGTGCGATCGCTCCCAATAGCGCATACATTAGTAGAATCTGCGATCGTGATTTTTTCCAGTTCAGCATTTGATTACGAATTTTCCATTGTAATTATACAATTTGGTTAAAGCAATTCTATATCGTTCGTTATAAACAAGAACGCCAAGTTTTTTGAGAATTCGGGGATCTGTGACTTTCAGAATGTAAGAGTGTCAATCACAATAATAATAAAGTAAATATTAACCCCTCTGCACCACTGCCTTGATAGGCATAACACTATAAATAAGATGAATCTTAAACTTTACGAATTTAATGTTTTGGAAGCAGAGTTAACAGAATTATCACCTGTTCACAGACTTGTATTTGCTGCTAGCTGTTGCGAAAGACTTTTACCTAACTATAGTCTTGTGAAGCAAGAAGATGGTTGGGGCGATCCTTCTATCTTTAGAAATGCACTCAACGAAGTATGGTCATTTATTGAAGGACAACCAGTGAATGCCAAACAAATTCGTCAACTATTGAAAGTATGTCAGGAAGCAGTTCCCAATGCTGATGGTGTTTCAGGATCGCAGTATGATGTTGAAGCACAAGAAGCTGCTTCTGCAATTTGCTTCACTTTAGAAGCCTGTCTTGATCCAACACCAAAAAATATCATTAAAGTACCAAAGTGTGTAACGAACACGATTGATGGATATCTCTCTGCCATGAAAGATATTGAAGATCCTAATTGGTGGGAGGAAAAATCACTTGAAGAACAAAAAGAAGAATTTAGTAAACACGTGTTTGCCATACGAGAAATCGGAAAGCAAAGTGAAGATTTACAAAATTTAAAACCCGTTGAAAAATTAGATATTAATTTTATACAATGCTTTCGCACTTCATTTGTTAATCAGCGAAAAAGTCTGCTTGATTTACCTTGAGCTATATAGTAATCCGCCTTAATTTTTCAAATTATTTGTGTAGGTGTAAAGTAGAGAATGGTTAATTTTATTCTAACCTATCATAAAAAATCAGGTTAAAGCAATTCACCTAATTCTGTTATGGAATTTATTCGCATATTAATATAATTAAGTCTCTTCACTTTCTGAACTCCCTAATCCTTCCAGAAAATCACATAAATCGTTGTTTATTTTTGCATCACGTTCTTTGACATCACTCCATGTTTGACTATTGTGAATGATATTTTGTGCTTCATAATAAGAAATATCCAAAGCCTTCTTTAAAATTCCAATTGATTTGGCTTTTGAATAATTACTCAATTTCAACGTAACCAAGTTCTTCTAGCCGTTCTGGGGAAAGTTTTCCACTACCTGCTTGAGAAAGATCGGCGTAATCACGAACGTCTTTGGTCAAGAAAATAGGATAATTGTTGAGTATAAAATCTTGAGTTTTTTCTTCGTCATCCAGCACTTTTTGCCCGTCCACATTCATCACCTTAATGGCAATACCGCGAACATCAGGCTGGCTATCGGAGTGGAATTTACCACGTTTTTCAGGCGAACCACCACTAGAGAAACGAATCCACACAGGATAGGCTTGGGGCGTTTTGAACAAACCTACTTTCAGGTCTTCAGCAAGATTGGGTTCAATAATAAACTCTCCCCAAAGGAGTCCATGACTTTTGCTATGAATTTGGCGGAGGTCTGGGCCTGTTTTTTGTTGAGCTTGGAGGCTAGTTGCGATAATCTCGTCAATTATTGCTTCCTGCTCAGTGGTAGATGACATTGGGTTAGTCATAAAACATTTGATGAGATGTCTTCATTATCCTGAACGCTTCAACCTTTTCGAGTCAATCCGGTTTCCGTACAAATAACTTGTAATGGTTTATCCCAAGGTTCAATAGGTATTTGGGATAAATAGGCGAAATCAAAGACAATTCCGATAGTCGGCTTTGTCTGCCACTGCGGTAAACTGAGCAAGCGATCGTAATATCCGCCACCATAACCCAAACGATATCCTTGATAGTCGCAAGCTACACTGGGTACAAGAATCAAATCTACTTCCGCAGCATCTAAGATTGGAGCGTTAGGGTGTGGTTCAATAATGCCATAAGCACCGCTTTGGATAGAATCGTTAGGTGTCCAAATATGCCAAGACAGGGATTTATTAACGCAGCGAGAAAATCCCCAACGGTATTTGATGTTGGCAAATAGGGGATTAAGGTCAGGTTCTTGGCGAAAGCTGAAATAAGCAAGTATTGTTTTTGCTTGCGTGAACAAAGCAGAGGTTTGTAAATGAGAGCATAAGCGATCGCTTTTTTCTCTCCATTCTCCAACAGACATTGATTGACGTGTTTTGAGTAGAGTGCGGCGCAGTTCTACTTTATTTAGTTGATAATTAACTTTGTCCATAAAAATAGTCAAAAAAATAAGCTGGGCATTACCCAGCTTGTATCACTCTACATTCACCTGAACATTGTTATGTTATGCAGCGTGTTGACGATACCACTCAATGGTATTCTTTAGCCCTTCTTCAAAGCTTACCTGAGCCGTGAAATTAAAGGCTTGCTTTGCCCGTTCAGTATCTAAACAGCGGCGGGGTTGACCATTAGGCTTATCAGTTTGCCACACAATTTCCCCCTTAAACTCCATCAATTCGCAGATTAGAGTTACTAAATCAAGAATGGAGATTTCATAACCAGTTCCCAAGTTAACTGGTTCCGATTCGTTATAGAATTGAGTCCCCATCACAATCCCGCACGCTGCATCTTCTGAATAGAGAAACTCACGGGTAGGACTGCCATCACCCCAAACTGCAAGTTGCTTTTCTGCATTAATTTGGGCTTCGTGAACTTTGCGAACTAATGCTGGAATGACGTGGGAACTTCCGGGGTCAAAATTATCTTCCGGGCCATATAAATTTACTGGCAGTAGGTAAATCCCATTAAAACCGTACTGCTGACGGTAAGATTGCAATTGAACTAAAAGCGCTTTTTTTGCAATTCCGTAAGGGGCGTTAGTTTCCTCTGGGTAGCCATTCCAAAGATCGTCTTCTTTGAATGGCACTGGAGTAAATTTAGGATAGGCGCAGATTGTGCCAACACAAACAAATTTTTCTACTCCAGCTTGGTAAGCAGCATGAATTAGCTGGGTTCCCATGATCAAGTTATCGTAGAATAGCTCTGCGGGTTTTTCGCGGTTCAAACCGATACCACCCACATGAGCTGCTAGATGGATGATTATGTCTTGCTGGTCAACTGCACGTTGGCTATTTTCCCAGACACGCAAATCCTGAGCGCGCGATCGCGGTACTGTAATTTTCTCGCGATCGGCTCCTGCTTTACACAGTTGATCTATCACCTGACGGCCTAGAAACCCCGACCCACCAGTGACTAGAATGCGTTTATTTTTTAGTTCTAAGGCGGTCATATTTTATCCTCTGTGATGCCGAATCAGAAGTGCAAAGCGCCCAGTGTTTGACGAATAGTCGCAATATCATCTGGAAATTGCGAACCTTTTCCATTGGGTGAAGTATGACCCAATGCTTGTAAATCTGCTTCTACCATTAGGGAAACTAGTTCTTCAAAGGTTACTGATGGTGTCCAGCCCAAGTTCTGCTGTGCTTTGGTAGAATCGCCAATCAACAACTCTACCTCAGATGGACGCAGGTAACGCTCATCAAACTCTACATAATCTTGCCAATTAAGATTCACATAACTAAATGCCAGTTCCAAAAACTCTCGTACCGAGTGGGTTTCACCAGTAGCAATTACGTAATCGTCTGGCTGGTCTTTCTGCAACATCAACCACATTGCTTTGACGTAATCCTTGGCATAGCCCCAATCTCGCTTGGCATCTAGATTACCCATGTAAATCTTTTTCTGCTTACCAGCAACAATACTAGCCACCGCTCTAGTAATTTTGCGGGTTACAAAGGTTTCACCCCGCCGTGGTGACTCGTGGTTAAAAAGTATGCCATTACAAGCAAATAAATTATAAGATTCACGATAATTTACAGTTTGCCAGTGAGCGTAAACTTTCGCACAGGCATAGGGACTGCGGGGATAAAAAGGCGTTGTCTCAGTTTGAGGTATTGCTTGTACTAAACCGTACATTTCTGAAGAACCCGCCTGGTAAAATCGCACCTGGATTCCGGTACGATGTTGGTAGTCTCGAATTGCTTCCAACAGACGCAATGTCCCCATTCCTACTGCATCTACTGTGTATTCTGGTGAATCAAAACTGACTCTGACGTGGGATTGAGCGCCGAGGTTGTAAATTTCTACTGGCTTTACTTCTTCTAAAATACGCCGTAACGTTGTACCATCCGTCAAGTCGCCGTAGTGAAGAAACAAGCGTACTCCCTCTTTGTGGGGATCTTCGTAAATATGATCGATACGGTCTGTGTTGAAGGTAGAAGTCCGGCGAATTACCCCATGAACTTCATAACCTTGTTCTAACAAAAACTCACTTAGATATGAACCATCTTGTCCAGTAATACCAGTAATTAACGCTCGCTTCTGTTGCGTCATACTCAATTATGCCTTATTGTCTTTGATTAAAAATTTACAGCCAATCTGATACAACCTAGCAACTAATTGCTGAATTGCCTAATGGGAAACCTACGAGTTCTTGTTATTATGAGACTTTTTCCGTAAATAAATATACTGAGAAAAAAGCAATCTAGCACGTAAGTCCAATATTTTAGATAACTCAAAACTATTTAATTATGTGTATTTATATTTTTTTTACCATATAGATCGAGATTATTTTTATGTATGTTGTTTTTTGTCAAAACTTTATATATCTCTAGTTTCGTGAAGACTTAATAAAATAGCCATTTGAAATTAGACTTCTGGCAAAAGTGCCAAATATCCACACTCACAGAAGTCTGAATTAAGTAGAAAAGCACAAATTATAGAAACCAAAATGAGCAATCCTTGAGCGTGAGGGGAGAATTGGTACTTAGGGGCATTAACTGCCCCACAGAATCCACCCTAAGTATTTACTCAGTATGCACCGTTATTTTTGGGTAGAATTACCACATCAACAGTTTTTAATATGATCCATAAATCAAGCCAGAAATTCCTAAATTTGACATAATGCAGGTCTATTTGGACTCTCCGAGGATAGGGAATGTCATTACGCCCAGATACCTGCCACAAACCAGTAATTCCTGGACGGATTGTTAAAATCTCGTCAATGTGACAACCGTATTTTGGCAGTTCTTCTGTTACCAAGGGTCGGGGACCGACTACACTCATGTCCCCTTTTAAAACGTTCCAGAACTGGGGAAATTCGTCTAAGCTAGTAATTCGCAAAAACCGACCAATTTTGGTAATCCGGGGGTCTTGTTTCAGCTTAAAACTGCTCTCAAATTCTTGCCGCAATTCGGGCGATGTTTCCATCATTTGCATGAGGATTTCGTCCGCATTACTTACCATTGTTCGGAATTTAATACAATTAAACGCTTTGTAATTTTTCCCTACCCGTTCCTGGACATAAAAAATTGGTCCTTCTGAGCTAAAGGCAATCAGCAAGGTCAAAATTAAGTAGACGGGGAAGAACAAAATTAATACCGACAGCGAAAACACTATATCGAACAGTCGTTTGGCTAACTCTCCGTTTAAACCCTGAAAAGATAAACCTTTGGGCTTAACTTTTGGCGTCTTTGTTTTCTGACCGCGTTTTAAGAAACGCGTAGACGCTCTAGTGTCTTGCCTTACGCCTCGCTTGCCGGAGAGGAGTGAGCTCTGGGCAGTCATCATACTCCTTAATAATCCACACCACACATAGTCCCAATATTAAAGCCAAAATGAGATGCTTCTGGGGGAAATTGCCAAAAGCCTAAAAAAATAAGACGTTAATCGAGACCATCATTGCAAAAATGGTCTTTTTTCGTTGCACTTGTTTACAAAATCTAGATAACGATCAGCAAAGATTTGCGGTGAAAACTGCGCGGCGTGCGATCGCATATACTCGGAATTGAATGAACCCTCATACATTTCAAACTTTTCTACTGCCTCCACCAAAGCCGCCTCTGTTTGCGTCTTGAAAAATATACCTGTCCCTGTATCCGCACTAGAGCGGATATCTCGCACTGTTTCTAAAGCACCCCCTGCACCATAAGCAATTATTGGCGTGCCGCAGGCTTGTGCTTCCACTAGGGCAATACCAAAATCTTCACAAGCTGCATACACAAACGCCTTAGCCTTAGACATATATTTTTTTACCACATTATCGGGTTGCCAACCCAGTATTTGGATATTTGAGTTTGCCATCTCGCGAATCTTGTTCATTTCATCTCCTGTACCAATGACTACTAATGGTCGTTTTAGTTGATTAAAAGCCTTGACAATCAACAATATTTGCTTGTAGCTTACTAACCGAGAAACTGTCAGGTAAAAGTCCTCTTTCTCAGATAGAAACGGAAATTCCGCAATATTCACTGGTGGATAAATGACTGTTGCTTCTCGCCGATAGCAACGCCAAATCCGCCGAGCTGTATGTTGCGAGTTGGCAATGAAATAATCAACGCGATTGGCACTCAATACATCCCACTGGCGCAAACGATGTAATAAATATCGCGTCACCCATCCAGGTAAGCCACTACCCAGTTTGCTGTAGCGCAGATAATCAAAGGTCAAGTCCCAGGCATAACGCATAGGACTGTGACAGTAGCAAATATGCATCTGTTCGGGAGTGGTAAGGATTCCTTTGGCAACAGCATGGGATGAAGACAAAATGACATCATAATGCCGCAAATCCAGTTGTTCAATTGCCAAGGGCCACAAAGGCAAGTATTTTTGTATACCGTTGCGGGCATAGGGAAAGTTCTGGAGAAACGTCTTGCCAATTTGACGCTTATATAAATAACTTTCTCTATTGCTGGATTCAAAATCTATGAGAGCATACAAATCAGCATCAATGTGATTCAAAATTTCTCGTACAACGAGTTCTGAACCACCTGTGGCTTTGGGTGTCAGCCACTCATGAACTAGAGCATATTTCAAGGGCACAGCTAACTTGAATAAGTGGAAAATACAAAGGCTAACTTGATGACGTTAACTGAAAAGTTTCCCCTTGTGATTAATTAATGGGAAGCGCCCCAGATTAGCACATAAGACGGAATCTTTCCCTCAGAGGTTCCAGATGGATGCGGCAACCTGATAATCTCAGATTGGGAATGGGGCATTGGGCATTAGGTATTGGGGATGGGTTATTCTCCTTGTCCTTTTTGTTTCCCTAGCCCCAAGTCCTTACTCCCTTGATGACAACTGATATAGAAAGGGTGAATTTATGCGAATTCTGATTATGGGTGGTACTCGGTTCATTGGTGTCTATTTGACTCAACTACTAGTGGAACAAGGACACGAGGTGGTGCTGTTCAATCGCGGGAATCGGCCAACACCTTCTTTAGAGGGAGTAGGACAAATTATAGGCGATCGCACAGATGCTACTCAATTAAAAGCAAAATTATCACAAGAAAACTTTGATGTCATTTTTGACAATAACGGGCGAGAACTTACTGATACTCAACCACTAGCAGAAATTTTTCAAGACCGAGTGCAACATTTTGTGTATATGAGTTCTGCGGGGGTGTATCTCAAATCCGATCAATTGCCCCACATAGAAGGCGATGCAGTAGACCCTAAAAGTCGCCATAAGGGTAAGCATGAAACAGAAGCTTACCTGACTCAATTGGGATTGCCTTTTACTTCTATTCGTCCTACTTATATTTACGGGCCTCGTAATTATAATGAGTTGGAAGGCTGGTTTTTTGACAGAATTGTGCGCGATCGCCCCATTCCTATCCCCGGAAATGGCTTGCATATTACGCAGCTAGGTCATGTAAAAGACTTGGCGCTGGCAATGACTCAGGTTTTGGGCAATAAACAAGCCATAGGGCAGATTTATAATATCTCAGGCGATCGCTTTGTCACTTTTGATGGTTTAGCCCGTGCTAGTGCTGTAGCGGCTGGCAAATCACCCGATGCTGTAAAAATCGTCCATTACGACCCGAAAAAGTTTGATTTCGGCAAACGCAAAGCTTTTCCGATGCGGGTGCAGCATTTCTTTGCTTCGGTAAATAAAGCCCAAACCGAATTAAACTGGCATCCTGAATATGATTTGATTTCTGGTTTACAAGATTCTCTGGAAAATGACTATTTGGCTAATGCAAAAGACAAAGTTGATGTTGATTTTTCTGTAGATGAGGAAATTTTACAAGCTGTTTCATAACTAGATACCCGACTTATTTAAATAAGTCGGGTATCTGAGGCTTATATTTCATCTGCATTGATACTCAATTCGCGCAATTTTGCTGCTAATTTATCAGTCCTTCGTATTTCTAAACAACAAATATGAATTTTGAAGATGAACGATAGCGAAAAAATTCAACAATATTTCAGAAATCTCCTAGAAATTATTGAAAAACAAAGACCTGGATACATCGCTGTTTTAAAAGAAGGTCTACTTGATGATGAAATTCAGAATAGCATTACAATTCATCCGATACCTGAAGGTTTAATCGCTATATATTCATGTGTTAAAGGGTGTTGTTTTGAACTTCCTAATAATTTTTATTTTCCTACATACTTACTTCCTGGGTACGATTTAATCGAAATTGATAAAGTAGATAGCGTTATAAATCTTTTGCATAGCGTACATAGAGATCCAGACTGTTGGGGATGGCAGCCAGATATGATTCCTTTTTTACGCGGTAGCGGAGGTGATTACTATTGCGTCAGAACTTTGCTAGACGATCGATCAGTTGTATGGACTCCTAAAGATGATGTTTTATATATAATTTGTCAAAGTATTAAAGATTTTATTTTAATAATTACCGAATGCTATCAACAAAATGCTTATTTTTTGGATGAAGATAGATATCTGGAATGTAATTATGATTTAGAAGAAAAAATTATAGTAAATTTCAACCCGAATTATTATTATCAAAATGGTTTATATTGAAAAGAATGATAATCAAGTATAAAATCCAGAATTTATTAAGTTAAACCAATAATTTAATAGTAGAGACTAAGCAGATACTAAGTAGAAATAGATACTTTATTTAATACTTAAATTAACTACTTATGGTACAATATCCACTCCACAATATTCTAGAAGCCCGTGCCCGTTTGGGTGAAGGCCCTATCTGGGATTCTAGCCAAAACTTAATTTACTGGGTTGATATCTACAACCATCGGGTACATCAGTTCAATCCTGCTACCGGGAAAGATTTGTTTTTTGATGTGGGAGATGTGGTATGCGCGATCGCAATAGCAGGTGCAGATAGATTAATTATGGCACTGCGTCATCACCTGGCATTCCTCAACACCCAGACAGGTGAAGTTACTCCCATTTTGGAGATTGAAGCAAATCTGCCAGAGAACCGTCTCAATGATGGCAAATGTGACCCTCAAGGCCGCTTTTGGATCGGCTCAATGTGTTCTTCAGAAAAACCCCAGGCTAACCTCTATCGCTACGATCGTGACGGTTCATTGCATGTGATGGAAACAGGATTGACAATCTCTAATGGTCTGGGGTGGAGTCCCGATCAAAAAACGTTTTATTTAACTGATTCTCCTCAGCAAAAAATATATGCTTACGACTTTGATTCAGCAACAGGCCGCATTACTAATCGCCGGATTTTTGTTGATTTAACTCATGAATCTTTCTACCCCGACGGGTTGACAATAGATAGTAAAGGAAATATTTGGTCAGCCATGTGGGATGGGTGGTGTGTGATTCGTTTCAACTCTAAGGGTGAAGAGATATTGCGGATAAATTTACCTGTACAATTGCCAACCAGTTGCACTTTTGGCGGCGAAGATTTGCAAACACTTTATATTACCACTGCTTCAGTTGGACTCAGCCAAGGGGAGATTGAAAAAAGTTTCTACTCAGGTGATTTGTTTGCTCTCCAAACTGATGTTGCTGGATTACCTAGCTATGATTTTGATAAATAAAGTAGTATCTGTGTGCAAGTGAAGTGGATTGAGGGTTTAAGTTTAAACGCAAAGGGGCGCAGAGTATAGCGCAGAGGAACGCAAAGTTTTTTGAGTCTATTGGCTATGAATTTAGGCAAAGTTTTATTCAGGGAGTTTTAAATAGTAAACATCAGTCTTATGCAGCTTTTTTTTAGTTCACTTTGTACCTAACGGTGTATTTTGACTGGTTTGATTTTGTGGTATTAAATAAATTGCTCCAGATATTAAAGTCAAAGCAACAGAAATCCAAAAGGCAATCAGAGAGGGACTTTGCCATACTTCAGGTAGTGGTGCAATCAGAAGTGCGATCGCAACTATTTGACTGACAGTTTTGAGTTTACCCCAAATATTCGCTCCGGTAATTGTCGTTTGATTCACCCGCCAACCAGCGATCGCTAATTCCCGCGCTAAAATCAAAAACACTCCCCAAGCAGGCACTTTTCCTAGTTCAATAAAAACCAGCAACGGCGCAAGTACTAGAAATTTATCGACTAATGGATCGAGAAATTTACCCAACTCACTAATTTGGTTGAGTTTTCGCGCCAAATAGCCGTCTAACCAATCAGTTAACGCCGCAACAATAAAAATCGCCAAACATATCCACCTAGCTTGTGGTGTGGGGTTGTACAAGCCATAAAGCAGAAATGGTACACCCAGAAGGCGAGAGAAGGTAATCCAGTTGGGTAAAGTCATTGAAAATTCAAAATTAATTAGTGTAAAGCAACAAACAGCCAAGCAAATATGCAAAATATATGCAGATTAGTGTATCTGAGTGTACCTGCATGGGAAAATCTGTTTTCTGTAGCTCTCCTAAAACAATACTATGACTGAACACACAGATTCCCAATTCCGCATCGAACGCGATTCGATGGGCGATCGCCAAATTGCTAGTAGCGTTTATTACGGTATTCAAACACTACGGGCGATTGAAAACTTCCCCATTAGCCGTATCAAGCCTTTAGCTACTTACGTAGATGCTGGGTTGATAATTAAAAAAGCTACAGCAATTGTCAATGGAGAACTAAATTGCATTCCCCAAGATATTAGTCAGGCGATTGTGCAAGCAACTGATGAAATCTTAGCTGGAAAATTCCGCGATCAATTTGTCGTGGATATTTATCAGGCGGGTGCTGGAACATCCCACCACATGAATGTCAACGAAGTTTTGGCAAATCGCGCCTTAGAAATTCTGGGTGAAGAAAAGGGCAATTACAAACGTGTTAGTGCGAACGATCATGTTAATTATGGGCAGTCTACCAATGATGTGATTCCGACTGCAATTCGCATTGGTGGATTATTGGCATTATCCAAGACATTACACCCAGCAATAGATGGTGCGATCGCATCTTTAGAAAAAAAGGCTGTAGAATTTCAAGATATCGTCAAATCTGGCAGAACCCACTTACAAGACGCAGTACCCGTGCGCTTGGGTGAGAATTTTCGGGCTTGGGCGCAAATTCTTACAGAACACCAAAACCGGATTTATACAGCCTCTGGAGATTTGATGGTGCTGGGTTTGGGAGGTAGTGCAGCCGGAACGGGATTAAATACTCATCCTTTGTATCGCGCTCGCGTGGTAGAAGTTCTCTCAGAATTGATTGATACTCCATTAGAACCTGCGCCGCATCTCATGGCAGCTATGCAAAGTATGGCGCCATTTGTAAATGTTTCCGGTGCTTTGCGGAATTTAGCCCAGGATTTAGCCAAAATATCTCATGATTTACGGTTGATGGATTCGGGGCCAAAAACAGGCTTGAAAGAAATTCAACTGCCTCCAGTGCAACCCGGTTCATCGATTATGCCAGGGAAATATAACCCAGTCATGGCAGAGATGACATCAATGGTGTGTTTTCAGGTGATGGGTTACGACAGTGCGATCGCTTTAGCCGCACAAGCCGGACAATTAGAATTAAATGTGATGATGCCGCTAATTGCCTATAACCTAATTCACAGTATCGAAATTCTTGGCAATACCATCGCTGCACTCACCGAACGCTGCATTGAGGGAATTACTGCTAATCAGGAACGTTGTTTAGCTTATGCCGAAGGCAGTTTAGCTTTAGTAACTGCACTAAATACCCACATCGGTTATTTAAATGCCGCAGCTGTTGCCAAAGAATCTTTAGAAACTGGTAAATCTCTGCGGCAAATTGTTTTAGAACGAGGATTAATGAGTGAAACAGATTTAGCCACAGTGTTAAATCTAGAACAAATGAGTGGTATCTTACCGCTCAAAACAGAATAATAGGTTATGAGTTATGGGTTACAGGTTATAGGTTACTATCCTCTATTGCCTGTTCCCTGTCCCCTATTCCCTATCACCTACCTATACCATGCAGACTCAAAAACCAGCTGTTAGTCTCATTCGGGCTACATCATACGCACGAGAGGCTTTACGAGAATCCTTAGTTACGCTGCTGGAACCTTTTGGAGGAATAGCAGCATTTGTAAAAAAAGGCGATCGCGTTTTACTAAAACCAAACCTACTTACAGGATCGCGTCCTGGTAAAGAATGTATCACCCGTGCCGAACTAGTTTATGAAATTGCCCAAATGGTAATTGAGGTTGGCGGTAAGCCCTTTTTGGGCGATAGTCCTGCTTTTGGCAGTGCCAAGGGCGTAGCAATAGCAAATGGCTATCTGCCTATTTTAGAAGAACTCAATCTTCCCATCATCGATTTTCACGGTCAGCGTTACCAAACCGTCAGTGACAATTTTAACCATCTGCGACTGTCTAAAGAAGCAATGGAAGCAGACGTAGTGATTAACCTACCGAAAGTTAAATCACATGCCCAGTTGACATTAACACTGGGCGTAAAAAACTTGTTTGGTTGTGTCCCCGGCAAAATGAAAGCTTGGTGGCACATGGAAGCGGGAAAAGACGCAAATAGATTTGGTGAAATGTTAGTAGAAACTGCCAGAGCGATTAACCCTGACTTAACCATATTAGATGGCATCATCGGTCATGAAGGTAATGGCCCCAGCAACGGAGAACCTCGCCAACTGGGCATTTTAGCAGCCGCATCAGATATATTTGCCTTAGATCGGGCAATGGTGGAAATCCTCAATGTTTCTCCTGAACAAGTGCCCACAGTTGCAGCTTCTCAAAGGCTAGGAGTTTGTCCAGAACTTGCTGCCATAGAGTTTCCACATTTAAATCCTGACTTATTAAAAATAGAAGATTGGCGGCTACCAGACAAGTTAATGCCCATTGATTTTGGTATGCCCCGCGTAATTAAGTCTACGTTTAAGCATCTTTACACCCGATTTATCAAGGAACCAATCAGTGTTTATGGAAGGGAGTAGGAAGATGAAGAAGCAGGGGGGCAGGGGGGCAGGGGAGCAGGGGAGCAGGGGAGCAGGGGAGCAGGGGAGGCAGGGGGAGAATAACTCTTAACTCCTAACTCCTAACTCAGCACTTAGCACTCAGAACTGTTTTGCCCAATGCCCAATTTAGTGCAAACGTCGTTACAGCAATTTCATTTATTAGCAGAGTAATCTGTAATTACCCTCCGATTGCTTAACCAAACCGCCCTATTATATTTAGTGGCGGTTTTTTTAGCTGATTAATTTGTTATCAAATCTTTCGTCTTAGATTTTAATTTATCCAAAAAGTTATACAGATTTATAATTTGGAAATTGGGATTGGGTATTTTGTTCAGATATGGGGAAAGTTTGGTAATAACTTACTACACGTCTACGCCACCTTCTAAAACTTTTTTACTCTATCTTTATGTAGATTGACAAAAGTGCTGTGATATTACACAGATTGCAAAATTTAAATTCTTAAATATTTGTTTAGTGATATCACTGAATCCATTCTGCCTTATACAGTTGATGTATCTGTGTTTATTCGGTAGTTATCATTGGTTACAAAAATCATTACTACCTATTTCTTCTTTGGTGTCAAATATTTTTGTGTATAACTACTATATAACAATCAAAAGCACTGAATATCTATCAGTGCAATTGCTGTTTTGTGTCCTGTATCACAAATTAGCAATTCCAGTAAAATGACCTTATCAAAGGCATTATAGGATGTTATAATCATGAAGTATCGGATAAATATGTTTTGCTAATTAATCTTTAATCAGCGAAAAAATGTAACTTATGATGCTGTCAAAGTTTGCTTTGCGTATGCAACCCGTTACACCATACAGGGAAACACCTGAAAATATTAATTACAAAATAAAACATGATTTGTTTACTTGTAACTTTGTATTAAGAATTCCATGTATAAAAAGGCTGCTATGACAGTTGTATAACTGGTTTAAATTGTAGAATGCTACACATTTTACAGTTTAAAAATAGCTAAAATAGCATTAATACTCTCACTCAGAGAGTAAATCTACACAGTGTTACGAAGAACTTCAATTTTGTATGAATTCAAATAGCCAGTCTGCCAATGCCGCTACATATTCCCAACGTTTGGCAGACATTGTGGGAACTGCGATCGCTCTGTTGACTCTTACCTTACCCGTATTTGTCATCGCCCACTATTCTTCAACTAATGTTCAAAATAACCAGCAACCTCTGATCCAAAACATACAAGGAAATCAAGATTGATCGATTGAGCTTCCTAGTCACATTTCCTCATGAGGATACCTACAAAAAGCAGAACACTGATTTTGTAGACAATCTCTGTAGATGTAGGTGTAGTTCGTCAAGAATAAGCTAAATCTGGATTGTGTGACTCCAAATTTGAGTTGTCTTAACAAAGTTAGGACAGAAATCTCTCTAACAACAATTAAGGGCAGAGGATATCCATAATACCCTCTTGGAAAAAGCGTTGCGAAGTTTGCTCGTAACGCTTTTTCTATTTTTTGGCTAATTCAAGGGAATAGGTTACATCTGAAAGTTTCTTCCCCTGTGCGCTATGCCATAGAACAAATACCTTGGGAAGAGATCCATATTGCCCTAAAATTCTACACGGGGAGCGAAGCTGACTGAGTGCCCCCATGATTCACCGTTATCAGAGGAGTTTTTTGTGGACTTATCTCGTATTCCTGCCCAACCGAAACCTGGCCTAATCAACGTTCTGATTGAAATTACTGGCGGAAGTAAAAATAAATACGAATACGACAAGGAACTAGAAGCTTTTGCTCTAGACCGAGTACTTTACTCCTCGGTAAAATATCCTTATGACTACGGCTTTGTACCGAATACTTTGGCTGATGATGGCGATCCCCTAGATGGTATGGTCATAATTGACGAGCCGACCTTTCCCGGCTGTATTATTGCTGCGCGACCAATTGGCTTTTTAGAGATGATTGACGGTGGCGATCGCGATGAAAAAATCCTTTGTGTTCCTGACAAAGATCCGCGCTACACTCAGGTAAAATCCCTGAATGATGTAGCACCACACCGCTTAGAGGAAATTGCCGAATTTTTCCGTAGTTATAAAAATTTGGAAAAAAAGGTGACTGAAATTCTTGGTTGGCAAGATGTGGACAAGGTTGCAGCTTTAGTAGAAAAATCCATCAAAGCTTATAGAGGATAATAGAGGAGTTAGGAGTTAGGAGTTAAGAGTTATAAATTTTTATTCTTAACTCCTCACTTTAATCACTTTCGCTTGTTACGGTTCGCAAAAAACTGCCACCAAACCCAAACCAGAATGCAGCGTACTCTCCTTTTGGCAAAAATTCATAATTGCACCCTTACGGGGGCGAATATCAACTACGTGGGTAGTATCAGCATTGATGAAATCCTTTTGGAAAAAGCTGGTATCTTACCTTATGAGCAGGTGCAAGTAGTTAATAGTGCCAACGGTCAGCGCTTTATTACTTATGCGATCCCCGCTCCAGCCCATTCAGGAATCATTGAGCTAAATGGAGGTGCGGCACGTCTAGGCATTATTGGCGATCGCTTGATTATAATGACTTACGGGCAGTTCACTCCAGAAGAGTTAAAAAGTTACTCTCCTACGGTAGTCATTGTGGACGAAAAAAACAGGCTGTTGGAAGTGCGGCGCTACGATGACCTGCTCGCTAAGGTCTAATTTCAAGGAAAATGTCAAATTTTGAGTTGTCGGATTCCCAGAGCTACATACCTGAAAAGTCATCTACCCTGCCCAGTAGCCCAGCAGGTGAATTTATCGTGCAATTCTGGGGTGTCAGAGGTTTGATACCCACTCCTAGTAGCAACACCAATCGTTATGGTGGTAATACTGCTTGTGTAGAAATACATGTAGCTGGGAAACGCTTGATTTTTGATGGTGGTACTGGCTTACGCATACTGGGTAAAACTTGGCAAGAACTGCAACAGCCACTAGAAGCCCATTTATTTTTTACCAACTGCCAATCAAACCGAATTCAAGGATTTCCCTTTTTTGCTCCCGCATTTATTGGGGAAAATTGCTTCCATATTTACGGCACAGCTGCCTCAAATGGAGCTTCAATCAAACAATGTCTGTACGATCAGATGCTCCAGCCACACTTTCCTTACCCTTTACAGGTAATGCAGTCAGAATTGCAATTTTACAATCTGACTCCAGAAAGTGACGTGAAGTTAGATGATGTCACCATTACAACGGCATTAATTAATCAAACTCAGCGGTCAGTTGGCTACCGAGTTACTTGGCAAGAGTATAGTGTTGCCTACATCACGGATTTGCACGAGAATGCCGATCAAGTGGAGCGAGAGAGGATTTTAGAGTTTATTAAAGGCGTTGACTTACTGATTGCCAATGCTACTTACACTCCGCCGACATCTCACAACCATGATTCTGCTGATTTACTCTGGCAAGCTGCGGTGAATGCCGCTCTGAGTGCTGGTGTCAAACGGCTAGCTATTTCTCATCACCACCCAGATGACCATGATGATTTTCTCGATCGGGTTCAATTAGATATTAAATCTGCTTTTCCTCAAGCCATACTAGCCCATGAAGGTCTGGTATTAGTTGTTGGTAAGTGATTTAGACACGATCGAGTTTCTAAGAGCAGTTGATAGTCTAACTCGATCGTGAGTACTCTCGATCGAGTGCTGAAAGACGCTTTGCAACTTTCCCCTGAGCAGCAAGAAACGCCGATCAAGATTCTCCAAAACCGCCACCGCGAAAATCGTGGTGCAGAAATAGCGACGGATGCCCAACAAACGCTAGCTGATTTTCATACAGGTAAATTTCGGCATCAGCCAGTCCAAGATGTTATTTCAGCATTAGGCGGGATTAGCTAAGACAGATGCTTTAATGATTACGGCAACTTTCATTACTATGCCAAACTTTGATTAATATTTTTCCATCAGGAGTAAATGCTAAAGCACTGGAATCTCCTTGAAAACAGAAGACTTCCTCTCCTGTCCAAAAGTCATAGGTTCGAAGATTGCCATAGCTATCATTACTGATGATGCTTTTCCAGTCTGGATTTACCAAAGTATTAAAGTGACCATACCGATCTCCATGTAGTTCAAATGAATGGTTGGTATTCCCAGTAGTTAAATCCCAAACCTTGACAAAATTGTGAAAACAGCCTACCAAAAGAATTCCATCTGGGCTTAAGCTCAAGCTGTTTAAGTATTCTGAATGAGGTTCGTCAAAGGTATGAAGACATGGAAACATAAACAGACTCTAGAAAAGAGTTCAGTGATAATAAATTTTTTAAATTACATATTTGCGTGGAAAAGAAGCTAGAATCGGGAAATCTACCTCATTGGGCTGGTGCCGCTAGTAAACGAGGCGGAGCCTCACAGGGGGCATTCCCAGCCTCTGGCTGGGAACGAGAGAAAGCTTTTCTAGACTGTCTAATATGCTTAAGTTGACACCAATAACAGATGTGTTCTACGAAGCATTTTGTAACTCAGCTGTGCGTATTGAAAGCTGCTCTGTCTTATTACCTCGTTGCACTTTTACTTGTAATACTTGACCAAGGCGACTGTCTTCCACAACATTCTGCAATTGTTCAGCACTGGTAATTGCTTTACCATCAACTTGCAGAATTACATCCCCGCGCCGGATACCCGCAGATGCCGCAGGAGAATTGGGGACGACTCGCATAACAAAAACACCATTGATTTCTGGTATTTGAATAGGAGAGTTGGGATCGGTGTTATTTTGCTTGGCGAGATCGGGTGTCAAAGTTAGCATTTGCACGCCTAGATAAGGGTGAGCAACTTTGCCATCGCGTTGCAGTTGCGCGGCGATCGCTTTGGCTTTATCGATGGGAATTGCAAACCCAATACCCATTGCATCAGGGCGAATGGCTGTGTTAATACCAATTACTTCACCTTGACCATTCAATAGTGGCCCACCAGAGTTACCAGGGTTAATGGCGGCGTCTGTTTGAATGAAATCCAAACGTTTGTCACTAATACCGACTTGGGCGCTGGAACGTTTGAGGGTACTAACAATTCCCAAGGTAACGGTGTTATCAAATCCCAAAGGATTACCAACTGCGATCGCCCAGTCTCCTACTTGTACATTAGTGGAAGAACCCAAGGGGGCGACTGGTAAATCGTTACCAGCGTTAATCTTGACTACTGCCAAATCTGTGACTTCATCAATACCCTGAACTTTCCCTTCAAAGGTGCGCCCATCTTTGAGTCGGACTGTTACCTTATCAGCCTTATCGACCACATGAGCATTAGTCATAACTAACCCGCTCTTGTCAATAATAAAACCTGAGCCTAAACCGCGTAACTGCTCAGAAGGCGGCATTTGTTGGGAGAAACCATCACCAAAAAACCGACGGAAAAAGGGGTCTTCCATAAATGGATCGACGCGGCGAGTAATTGTTCGCTCGGTATCAATGCGGACAACTGCTGAACCAACACGATTTACTGCTGCTGTAACAAAGCTACTGCTACCGATCGCAGCAGTGGCTGGTGATTGCCGTTGAGCAATTAGATTTGAAGTATCAAGAGCAGTTCTTGTAGGTGCTGGTTCGGCTTGGGAGGGTAACACCTGCAATGTGCTAACCGCTAGCACAACTCCTAGCGCGATCGCTAAAACATGAGTACTTAGTTGACGTAGAGACCGAGATATTTTGGGAAATCGCATAATCACAACCTAATTTATAAGCCTAATTTTTGCTTAGTCGTGACAAATCTATTTACAGTTATTTTTACTTCAGGTTTCGCCTGCTTTTTCCACTCATGGGGTTAGGGCATTTTGCGAACTACATATAATCAACTTAATAGAAAATTTAACCCAAAAGCTATTATGGACATTTACCCTTTACAAGTTCGGTTTTTACCCATAAATAAAACTTTTGGATTGCTAATAAGATTAGTCCGCTCTCTCTTTTAACTCTAGACTATAGATGAACTAACTTTTGTATAAAATTTCATTCCGATTAGTTGCACCTAGCTGGGGTAAAGAGTTGATGGCTGAGTGGGGAGTGAGGTTAACAGGAACGGTGAGAGGTAGTTGTAATTGTTTAACAACACTTTGCAAAAGTTGGTCTTGTCCAGTCCGCAAACCCCAGACATTTGTCCCACGGTTGATAATAGCAAACCAAACCAAACCGCGATCGCGTGTGGGCATCACTCCCGCTAAAGCGCTCACATCCCGGAGAGTACCAGTTTTGATCACAGTCGCCAGGGGAATGTGTCTGGTGTGTAGTGTCCCCCGGTGATCGAATCCAGACATGGGAAACAAGTCAGCCAAATTCAGTTGATGGGCAGATGCTTCAGCTTGAATAGCCATAAACATGGCACAAACAGCCCTGGGGGAAATGCGATTTTCGGGGCCCAGTCCAGAACCATTGATTAACTGAATTTCTACTTGTGGCACTCTAGCAAGATTGGCAGCAGTTGATTGGACTACAGTTGCTCCTCCCACTGAATCTGCCAGCATCTCTGCCATATCGTTGTTACTATAAACGTTCATTTCCTTGAGTAGTTGCTTCAAGGGCAATGAGCGATGACGCAGTAATAAAGTTTGTTGGGGGTTTGGTTGTGCCTCAACTTTCACCGCACCTGCAATGAGAACTTGAGGCTTGGGCGTTCCCTTGGGCATGATTGAGTGTGTATAAATCGCAGGGCGTCCCCAAGTGGCACGATTTAGTGTTTGCTTGAGCATCAGACCGGCTAGCATCGGTTGACGTTGGAAATTCATGGCAAAACTGCCAGTAATAATCAAATTCCCCTTTACTTGCTTAATGCCCATTTTATTGAGAGTATTACCAAGAGCGATCGCTTCTTCCCAAACAAACAAAGGATCGCCACGGCCTGTAACCACCAAATCGCCCTGCACAACTCCATTTACCACTGGCCCAGTGACACTCACCAAAGTATCAAATTGGTAATCTGGCCCCCAAGTTTTCAAAGCAACTAGTGAAGTGGCAATTTTAGTTAAAGAAGCAGCCGGCAAAGGTGTTGTACCTTGGTGATTTGCCATCAGCATTGGTCCCGACTGCATCCAAATTCCCTGACTCTCAGCCAGATTTTGCGCCACCACTTTTGATGTAATGAGCTTTTTCAAATATTCCTGCACTGTAGTCGCCCCAGTTGGATTTGGATCGGGGGCAAGAACTAAGCCAGGGCTACTTTGCCAAGTTAGTGCATCTAAGGCATCTAGAGGTTTGATTTGTACCCCAGCCATTTCCAGCCAAAGCGACACCAAACCTGAACCCAATAATTCCAGCATTTTTTATTCCTCTGTTAGGATCTCAAGCGTTGTTTACTGTGCTAATATACAAGCTTTTTTACAAAAATCAGTATTGAGTCATAATAACTAGTGTTTTTCTCATCTGTAAGTAGGGTGAATCATATTGTTTTCGTGGCTTGCTTGGACAATGCCAAAATGCCCATTGCTCATGAAGATAGCCGCATGAATATAAAAATACTTTTGATCGGTGCAGATACTACGCCGTTGGCGTACTCTTGCAAAGAAGTAAGCTACGCGCAGCATGTCGCAGACAGCCTGAGAAGAAAAGACTTTACACTGCGCGCGATCGGTGACGTAATTCTATAACCTTGAAACAAGTAAAGGGAAAGTAATTCAAAATTCTCCCCCTTTTTTCCCTTAATAAACTAATCAGCATTTAAGTTGCATAATCAGGGCGGTTAAGATGTCCGCCCCACAAGATATTGAGAAAATTTTAATATGCAAATTTAGATGTGTTTTAGCTTACCTACTTTCTTTCTGGATGCGCTGCATCCTCTGGTGAAGGAGTACCCATCCGGTTAATTGTGGCAATCATCTGGTACAAGCGTCCCAAATCGCGTTGATTGAAGTATAAAATGAGGCGAGGTAGTCCAACAGTTTCATCTTGTGCTTCTTGAGGTAATGCCTGACTTTTTTCAATTCTTCCTTGAATAATAATGTCGCTAAAATCAGCATTAAGTTTTTCTAAAAGAGCGTCTGATATATCTGTCTTCAGGCGGATGACTAACTTATCGCTTACATAGCGGCTAGAATGATAAACCTGATAAAAACCGGTGATAGCATCACAAGCCACATCCAGATTATCTGTCACCGTATAAAGGCTGGGGTCTTCAGGATTGACAAGACCGTTTTGCACTAATTGCTTATCAATATATTCGCTCCAAGAGCGCCAGTAATCACCACCAGGGCGATCGATTAAAACTAAAGGTACTGGCCCAAATTTACCAGTTTGGCTTAATGTCATACATTCAAAGGCTTCATCTTGAGTACCAAAGCCTCCCGGAAACAAGGCTACAGCATCACTTTCTTTGAGAAGAAACAGCTTGCGGGTAAAGAAATATTTGAAGTTAATTAGCTTGGGATCGCCCTCTATAAAAGGGTTTGCTTGCTGTTCAAAGGGTAACTGAATATTTAATCCAAAGGAATTTTCTCGTCCAGCACCTTCATGACCCGCCTGCATGATTCCACCACCACCACCAGTCATCACCATAAAACCTAGTTGAGAAACAGCACGAGCAAACTCAAGGGCCATTTGGTATTCTGGCCTATCTGGCGCTAGACGAGCAGAACCAAAGATAGTGATTTTGCGAACGTGTCGGTAATTATAAAAAAGCTGGAAACCGCGCTCCATATCTGCTAATGCAGCGGATAATATTTTCCAATCGAGACGCTCAATTTCGTTATCAGCTAGACGAACAATAGTAGTAAGTGCTTGCTGAATAAATTGCCGATTTTTTAATGTCGGTAAACGAACGATCAATTCAGCGATATCCGCCTGTAAAGACTCTAATGTGTCAAACGACGCAGATGAGGTCATGAGAACTGCCGCAACAATGGCACTATATTTTACGTGAACTACTCACACTCTAGCAAGCGGGAATAGCTCTATGATGTGCAGTTAGCAAATTCATAACTGGTTTTGAAGCTGGAAATTCTAAAAATCTTTTTGATAAAGCTTGTTGCGAATACTTAAACTTTTGAACACCATAGCAACTTCTCTCGGCCGACCAATTGACATAACTCCCTCACTGAGGGTAATGCTCGTCACAATATATAGCAGATTTCAAGGAAAGTGAGGTATACAAACTAAGTCTGTTACCTAAATATAAAGCGTGTTTTACTCCTGAATTCAGAATTCTGCTGTATATCAGGGTTTGTGTAAAATGCTATGACTTACATCTATAGCGTATATCAAAAGAAAATTTTGTATCTTATTGCCAGATTTTTTGGGAATTAATGCCCATAATAAAAGCACTCTAACCCTAATCTAAGAAAGTAAATAAAGCTCTCTAGACCACAATATCGTTCAGCGAAACCTAAAATCCTTGGTACAGAGGCGAAATTGGACTGAGTACGAGACGCTGCGCGATCGCGATCGCCCCGCTATGCTAACGCGTCTTTACAGGTCAAAAATCAGTACAAAAAATCCTTAACCGAAGGGTATTGCTCTAAAGGATCTTTTGTCGAAAACTGTCTCAATTACACTTCGACACATTAATGCATAATGTGACCTGTTTGTATAGTGCCTAAATCCTAGTAGAATAATTTCGCAAATCTAAGTAGGAAGATAGATGGAAGTTTCTGGACGCAACATCGATTACCCACTGAATCCTCCTCCCCCTCTTGAAGATTTTCCCGTCCTTCAAACTGAAAAATATACCCTACGGCTGGCCTCAACTGAAGAAGAATTAGAATCAATTTTTCGGTTGCGCTTTGAAGTTTTTAATCTTGAACTAGGTTTGGGATTTTCTGCTTCTAACTTTACTCAGATGGATATAGATAAGTTTGATGCGGTTTGCCATCATTTAATTTTAATCTCTAAACATACAGGTAAAACGATTGGAACTTATCGGATGCAAACCTATATAATGGCTTCTCAAAGACTAGGATTTGATGCTACCGATATATTTAATCTTAATGGAATTCCCAATTCTGTGCTTCAGGTATCAGTGGAAGTTGGGCGTGCATGTATAGCTAAAGAATATCGCAATAGTCAGACACTTTTACTACTCTGGGAAGGTCTGGCAAATTATCTCATCTGGAGTAAAAACCAATATTTCTTTGGCTGTGCATCATTACTCACACAATGTCCTGGGCAAGCTAGTTGCGCTTATGATTATTTTCGGCAGAATAACTTGATACATCCAAGTATTTTGGTTTACCCAAATTCACAATTTTGTTTAGAACTGACTCAAAATTGTCCAGATTCATCTAATGTTGAGATTCCGAAAATTTTGCAGGCATACTTGAATATTGGAGCTAAAATATGCAGCCTTCCTGCTATCGATCGGCAGTTTAAAACTATTGATTTTTTAACTATATCTAATATTGCAGACTTTGCCAGATGGCGTTATCCAAATCCTCTCAAAAAAGCCTTACCACTGAGAATTTTTCACGATTAATGCCACTGCTGCTGCCTTCTCTAACGGACGCGAGAAAAAATATCCTTGTCCATATTCACAGTTCAACTTTTTCAGAAATGCTAGCTGCTCTTTTGTCTCTACTCCTTCGGCGGTAACATCCATACCTAATTTGTGTGCCAATGTGATAATTATCTCAATAATTTCTAAATTTTTGCCATTCGCATCTATCGGGCTGACAAAGGAACGGTCAATTTTCAACACACTAATCGGAAAGCTATGGAGACGGCTTAATGAAGAGTAGCCTGTACCGAAATCATCAATTGATAACTTAATACCCATCTTCCGAAGTTCTGAGAGTGCGATATTTGCCTCATCGCCATTTTCCATAATTACACTTTCAGTAATTTCTAACATAAGACTGCTAGCATCAAGACCAGTCGAGTGCAAAATTTCCCCAATCTGTTCAATTAAATCCCGTTGAGAAAATTGCTTGACTGAGAGATTAACGCTGATTTTCTCTAACGAGTTTGTTGGATGGCTCACCTGCCAGCTTTGCATCTGGCGGCACGCCTCATATAGTGTCCAGTAGCCAACCTCGACAATCATTCCGGTTTCTTCTACTAGGGGGATAAAATCTGTAGGAGAAATCAAACCACGCTCTGGATGCTGCCAGCGCAGCAGAGCCTCAAAACCTGAAAGTCTGCCATTAGCGAGAGAAATAATCGGTTGGTAATAAAGCTGAAACTCATGGCGTTCTATCGCTCGCCGTAGATCGTTCTCTAACTGCAATCTGACCAGAGCTTTAGTATACATTTCTTGGTTGAAGAGTTCATAGCGGGCTTTGCCCAACGCCTTGGCTCGGTACATAGCTGTATCAGCGTCCCTTAGCAAGTTTTCTGGTTGGTCATAGTCTATTGTCGAACTCAGAGCGATGCCAATACTTGCCGTTGTAAATACTTCTTGTCCGTCAAGCTCAACGGGTAATGTCAGTTCTTGTTGAATTCGTTCAGCTACTTTGATGGCTTCTGACACATTCTGGATTTCGTCAAGCAGGATTGTAAATTCGTCTCCCCCAAGCCGTGCAGCTATATCCATAGAGCGTATGCATACTTCTAATCTATTTGCAATAGCAATTAGAAATTGGTCTCCTTTTAGATGTCCGAGACTGTCATTGATTACCTTAAACCGATCCAGGTCGAGAAATAGTACAGCAAATAAATAATTCTTCTGTCGCTTGGCTCGCTGGAGTGTGTGTTTTAAGCTCTCCATAAAGAAAGCTCGGTTTGGTAGACCTGTCAGTGCATCGTGAAATGCATTATGTCGTAACTGTTCTTCTACCTGCTTACGCTCGTTAATCTCAGCTTCTAATTGCCTGTTAGCCTCTAAGAGTCCAGCAAATGAATCTTGTAATTGAGTAGCCATTTGATTATGAGCCTGAGCAAGAACTCTTAGTTCGTTGATACCTTCTACTTTAACGGTTTGGTCTAACTTCCCATTAGCGATTTTCTTTGAGGCAAAGCTCAAACAGAGAATTGGTTGAGTAATCCAATGAGAAGTAATCACTCCTATGCCTGTAGCCAAGATCAACGCTCCTAAACACAGCAACATAGTGGTTCGGGTGTTAGCTTCGATATGCTCCATAAAGTCGGCTTCTGAAATCACCACGATAATCACCCAATCTAGCCCACAGTCGGCTGTAAAGGGCATTAATTGTACGAATTGCCGCTTGCCATCAATTTCAAATTCTAGCTGCTGACTATGGGAAATGTTTTTAAAGTTACCAAATTGTGACTGCAAATACTGTATTGTCAGATGAGTAATCCGATCGCTGCTAGCGATCGCTCTGAGCCGTTTGGATGTCTTTTTTCCTCCCTCATAACTCAGGATAAAAGGTTCCTCCGCGCTTGAAGTTGCTACCAACTCTCCAGAATGCTCGACAATAAATGTCTTTCCTGAGCGACCAATCTTTAAACTGTGCAAAAACTCACTCAGTTGTGAGAGAGATAACGTTGCATTAGTCACTCCAAGCAAAGTACCTGTCTGGTCATAAAGAGGTTGGGTTGCACTGAACGCTAGACCTGATGAAGAGAAATATGAATAAATTTCTGTGCAAGTAGTTTTACCTGCTTTTACAGCATTTTTATACCAGGGACGAGTGCGAGGATCGAAAGTTTGGTTAACTTGAAGTAACTTGACAATATTACCTTGATTATCTGTAGTGTAAGTATAGTAATTATTACCCGTTGATCGATCTTTTTTGCGGATGACTAGTGAACCATCGTGAAGGCGATCGACCGAATGAATTTCTCCTTGTGTACTTGCAAAAGCGATCGGTCTTAAAAGCTTGAATAACTGCATTTGATGCCATAAATGGCGTTCTAAACTTTTTGCATCTTTTAAACTTAACTGACCAATATGGATAGCATTGGCGTTAATCTGAGTGACGAGTTGGGGAATCTCTATGTAATTGGTGACATGTTGATGAATCCGAGTTGTAACTTCATTCCGCAGCTGAGTAGCAACCTCATTAACAGCTTTCTGACCATTTTTTAAAGATAAGAACGCTGTTAAGCCTACAGCAACAGAGATTTGCACGACGAAAGGTACTACAAGGGCTACACGGAGTGGCACTCTCAATAACCCTTTGGGAATCGAACGCAAGAAATTCTGCTGTCGCATCTGCGCGATCTTAGCCTCCGATAGCTTAAAAGCAAAAGTTTATCTTCTTGGCAAAGGAGTATTATCAATCTGCTGATACAGCTACTTTAAACTGCTACCTCAAATTCCGATCGGTTAATAATACTAAGTGGCGTAGTCCGCCGCAGGCATCGCTCGTTCTACACCCCATCCTGTGCTGGAGGCAAAAACAATCCTTTATTCGCCGTTAGGAGAATTGAGAACTATAATCCGCAAAGCGATCGCTCAATACACGGTAGCTATGGAGTCACCTGACCACAGATGCGGCTATACCTAGTCTATTTTATATTCCATTGATATTTCGGTTTCAAAACCAAATCCAGTTTTGCGGGATTTGATACAACCTTGCCCATTTATTTTTGTAGTTAATAAAGCAGAGGTGTTAATTGCCAATCCTCCCAATCAAATTCAAGTTTGGTTGGCGATGTTTAACAAATAGGCTTTGCTTGAAGTCTTGGTTATGTCTACGACAGGCGTAGCTGCGACACCTCATACAGCCCAATTAATTAGATGATTTGAGAAAACTTTTTAGGAAACCCACTTATGCGCCATCTCAAATTTGCTCCGAGTTGGTTGCGATTTTTAACTATCTTCTTATTGACGATGGGTATATTGTTTCGCTTTTCTAATCTTGATGGTAAAGTTTACTGGCATGATGAGACTTTCACTTCATTACGGATTTCTGGTTATACGGCAAATGAAGCTAAACAGCAACTTTTTAATAATCGTGTGATTGGCAAAGAAAGTTTTGCCCAGTTTCAAGGTGTAAATCCAGAAAAAAGCTTAAATGATACAATTATGTCTTTGGCAAAACAAGATTCTCAACATCCACCGTTATATTACATAGTAGCCAGATTGTGGACGGAAATCTTTGGTAATTCAGTGACGGCGATTAGAAGTTTATCAGCCTGCATTAGTTTGCTGGTTTTCCCTTGTGTTTATTGGCTATGTCGAGAATTATTTAATGCGCCATTATCGGTTCCTGGTGTTGCGATCGCACTCATGGCTATCTCTCCAATTCACCTAGTATACGCCCAAGAAGCACAAGAATATATTCTTTGGTTAGTCACCATTTTACTATCCAGTGCGTCTCTGCTGCGAGCCATACGGCTAGAAGATGAGCTAACAGAAGAACGACAAAAACCAGATTTATTCGCTATCTGGAGCCTTTATGCAGTCACTTTAGCCATTAGTCTTTATACATTTATTTGGAGTGCATTTGTAGCAGTTGCTCATGGAATTTATGTAATGATAACTGCAAAATTTCAGTTTACTGAAACTGTAAGAACTTATCTGCTAGCATCACTAGTAGGTTTTTTAGCTTTCATGCCTTGGATAACAGTTGTAATTGGTGATTTTTTTCAATTTTTGATTTCCGCAGACAAAACAACAACACAGTCCGATTTAATACCTATATTTCCATTTTTGTCAATGCAGTTAAGCCGGATTTTTTTTGATATAGACCTTAGTTCAGAAAATTCTCTAGGCTATTTAATTGCACTAAGCTTTTTGATTTTGATAGGATATTCAATTTATTTTATTTGTCGAGCAACTAACTATAAAGTCTGGTCTTTTCTCATCACATTAATTGTAGTACCAGCATTACCCATAATACTGCCAGATTTAATTGCTGGGAGTATACAATCGTCTATCGAACCATATTTAATCCCATCTTATTTAGGAATCCAAGTAGCTGTTGCTTATCTACTAGCTACGCAACTATATAATGGGAGCGGATCGCGTCGAAACTTTTGGCACATAATCATGGTATTAGTGATTATTTGTGGTTTGATTTCTGCTAAGGTGAGTTCACAGGCAGAAACTTGGTGGAATAAGGGTATGAATTATGGCAATCCCCAAGTTGCCCAAATCATTAATCAGAGTAATCGTCCACTTTTGATTAGTGATGCTTTGGGTAATAATTATGGTAATGTCTTTTCTTTAAGCTATCTTTTGGAACCAAAAGTGCGATTTCTGTTATTGAATAATCAAAAAATTCCTAAAATTCCTGATGGGTTTACTGATGTGTTTTTACTTAATCCTTCAGAGGCTTGGGGTAAAATAATAGAAAAAAAGTATAAATTCAAGACAGATATTGTTTATAGTGATAACTATTATTCAATTTGGAAATTCGCTAAAACTCGTAATTTGCGCCGACGTAATATCTCATCTAATAATCATTTATCTGCCGAGCTATGAATTAAGCAAACAATTCTTCCATAGCTGCCAACTTTTGAAAAGTTCCTTCTTTACAGATCGGCCTGCTTGAAGGGTTCCTACAAAACATCTTATTAAACCTACTTTTCCCACTCGATCAAAAAAGTTGTTTCATTAAAGTAGATAATTATTGTACAAGTTATTGTGAAATTTATTTATGCGGTATCTCCAACTTGCTTCAAATAGGTTACGATTTCTCATTGTAGTTTTGTTAATGGTGGGTATATTTTTTCGTTTTTTTAACCTTGACCGCAAAGTTTACTGGCACGATGAGACTTTCACTTCATTACGGATTTCTGGTTATACATCAAATGAAGCCAAGCAGCAAATATTTAATGGTCGCATAATTAATAAGGAAAGTTTTGCCAAATTCCAAAGTCCCAATATGGAGAAAGGCTTACGTGACACCATTATATCTTTGGAAGTAGACGATCCACAGCATCCACCACTGTATTATATACTGGCTCGGCTTTGGGTGGGAATTTTTGGCAATTCGGTGACGGTAATTAGAAGTTTATCTGCCTTTATCAGTTTGTTGATTTTTCCGAGTATTTATTGGCTGTGTCGAGAATTATTTAAAGCATCGGCATGGGTATCGGAGGTTGCGATCGCACTTATGGCAATCTCCCCTATTCACTTAGTATACGCCCAAGAAGCACGAGAATATATTCTCTGGATAGTGACTGTATTACTATGCAACGCTTCATTACTACGAGCATTACGGTTAGAATCACAAGAGCGAGTACTACGCATATTAAATTGGGGAATGTATGCAGTCACTTTGGTGCTTAGTCTCTATACATTTTTGTTCAGTGGATTTGTCGTAGTTGCTCATGGTATTTATGTAATTGCCACTGCGAAATTTAAGTTTACTAAAACAGTAAAAGCTTATGTATTAGCATCTTTAGCAGGGTTTTTAGCTTTTACACCTTGGATACTGGTTGTGATAGTAAACTTGTTGCAATTAAAAAGTTCAACAGCTTGGACAAAAAGACATTTACCCTTAGATGCTTTAATTAAATCTTGGCTTTTACAGTTAAATCGGATTTTTCTTGATTTAGACTTAGGCTTTGAAAATCCGTTTACCTATGTAATTACGCCATTTTTTTTAGTTTTTGTTGGATATTCTATTTATTTTATTTGTCGGAAAACTAACTATAAAATCTGGTTGTTTATAGTCACGCTGATTATGATTCCTGCATTACCTTTAATGCTACCAGATTTACTTTTTGGGGGTATACGATCGCTTGCCGAACGTTATTTATTGATTTCTTATTTAGGAATTCAACTAGCTGTTAGTTACCTACTAGCTACGCAGCTACATAATAAGAGTTTTGTACGCCGGAGAATCTGGCAAATAATCATGGGACTAGTGATTATTTGCGGGCTAGTTTCTTATGGAGTGAGTTCTCAGGCTGAAACTTGGTGGAGTAAGGTTATTAGTTACGGTAATCCACAAGTTGCAAAAATTATCAATCAGGCTACCCATCCACTTCTGATTAGCAATGGTTCTAGTATTAATTATGGGAACGTCTTTTCTCTCAGCTATCTTGTACAGCCAAAAGTGCAGTTTCAATTAGTAAAAGACCGTTCTATACCCAATATTCCGAATGGGTTCACTGATATTTTTTTACTAAATCCTTCAGATAGCTGGCGCAAGCAAATAGAAACAAATTATAATTATAAAACGTTTGTTGTGTATGGTGACAAGAATTACTTGCTCTGGAAAATAGAAAATCCACGTAGCAATGTATTTTTTGAAAAAATTAGGACTTAGCCAAAACTACACACTGTAGGTATGAACAGTTCATGTAAGTGAATTTGCGTCTCATAGAAAAGATACTTTATTGCTCCTACCTGGAAATAATTCTTTTCGACTATTATTTGCGTAATTTTATATTAAAAAATATTTCTATATATCTTTTGATATATGGAAATATTTGCTAAAGTCATCGTCTTTTATAAGGTATTGAAATAGTTTCTTGATTAAAATCATTTAAAAACAACAAAAATAAATATTAAACAAATTCTCATCTGAAATTCATTTAAGTAATGGTACGATGCTTTAAATTATCCTTTGTGATGAATTCAATGATTTATTGAAAGGTGTTGTATGCAAATAACAGATTTTCTTAGTCTTTTACATCCAGCGATCGCAATTATATTCGTGTTTCCACTCATCGGTACAGTAGTTAATTTTGCTTGGCAAACACGCCAACGCAGATTGCAAATTTTAGCAGGTAGTAAGAGTAAAATTCCTCCAGTGGTGGGTGCAGAACATAAGCAGTTAGGTGAAAGGCTCACAAGTGCAGTTGTTGGATTAACTTTAATCGGATTAAGCTACCCTATTGGCAAACATATTATCAAAAATAAATTATGGAATCAAACACCTTTTCAAGTGATTTTTATACTGCTAATATTTGCTGCCACTATCGCCTCATTAGTATTTCTTTATTGGGCAAAGCAGCGGGCGTGGCGGGCAGTTTTTGCCACTTTAGCTGGTGCAGGTTTAGTAATTCTAGGCTGTCAGGATGGAGTCTATCGCCGCACCAATGAATGGTATTGGTCACATTATTATATTGGCATTACCGCAGCACTACTAATGATTTTTTCATTAGCAATTGTTCAAGATATTTATCAAGATAAGTCTAATCGTTGGCGTCTCGTTCATACGATTTTAAACTGCATTGCTTTGTTGCTATTTATTGGACAAGGTATGACAGGAACGCGAGACTTGTTAGAAATTCCCCTAAGTTGGCAAGAACCCTATATTTATCAGTGTGATTTTGCTAATAAAACTTGTCCAACACCAAATTCCCAAGCACCAAAATAAGCCGAGGAGAATAACTCACACCAATACCTAATGCTTAACTATTATAATTTACTTGACTAATCATTAGACTTCTTGTGTGAATCAATGAGCTTTCACCCTAAATCCCTCTCCCAAGCTTGGGAAAGGGACTTTAAATTTGCCTCCCCTTCTCCCAATTTTGGGAGAAGGGGTTGGAGGATGAGGGCAAATTTTGTATTTGTGCCAGAGGTCTATTGTAGTGGTAAAGTGACAATTACTGTTGTGCCAACACCCTGCTCACTTTCTAATTGAATATGACCACCATGTAACTCTACACATTTTTTAACTATAGTAAGTCCTAGTCCTGTTCCTTGAATTACACCCACATTACTGGCGCGATAGAAGGTTTTAAATAGATGAGTTTGATCTTTGAGAGGAATCCCCATTCCTCGATCTTTTATTTGGAAAATGGCGAGGTAATCTTTGCAAATCAAATCAAACCAAATAGTGTCACTTTCAGGGGAATATTTGATGGCATTGGAAATCAAATTGGTTAAGATACAATTTAGTAGGTCTTCATCCATCTGGGCTTGAGTCGATTCACCTTGAACAGTAAAGATAATCCTGTGCTTACTACCTGCATTGAGTTGAAGAATATCTGTGAGTTCGCTACAGAAATTTTCTAAATTTAACAGCGTAGGTTTGTATTGGAGTTTAGCTGCTTCCGTTTTACTCAAGAACAATATCTCATCTAAGAGATTAAGCATTTGGTTGATAGCATTTTGTATTCGATCGAAATATTTAGTTCTGCGGATATCAGTTAGTTTATTGCTGTTGTATTCAAGTATATCTACAGCCGTCCGAATCGTAGTCATGGGGGTGCGGAACTCGTGAGAAACCATTGCTACAAAGTTTGACTTTAACTCGTTGAGTTCCTGTTCTTTTGCCAGTGCTTGACGGGTGCGTTCTTCACTCTCGCGTAGTTGGTTGAGAATTTCGCTTCTTTCAATGGCATAGCGAATGGCACGCACTAACCGTTGTATAGTGATTTTATCTTTAACTAGATAGTCTTGCGCTCCTTCTGCTAATGCTTGCAGTGCTAAATCTTCATCATCAACACCTGTTAACACTACAACTGGGATATCAGGTACTGCTGCCCTAAATTTTTTCAACGTGTTTAGTCCAATAGAGTCTGGAAGGCTGAGGTCTAACAAAACTAGGTCGAATCTGCGTTGCTTTGGACTCTCTATCTGAGAATTATCAAGGGTAGACGTAGAATTTTCCCTACTAGCTTCTATTGCCTCAGATAACCGTTCAACATGTAACATCTGCCATTGTTCTCGATCTAAATTTAAAAATATCCGGCGTAGCAGATGAGCATCACTTGCACTATCTTCTACTAATAGAATGTGAATTGTGAGCTTTTCCATAGTACAGGGTTATATCAATTTGTTAGATAATCACCTGATTTCCTATTTTTTAGATAGGGCTAGAATTTATGCGTTTATTAGAAGGTTAATAAGCAGTTATTAGATATATATTTAAAGATACCTTAATTTGCGTTGAGAGTAAAATAAAATACTGTTCCTATGCCCGGCCCGGTTTCGACTCAGCCCAGATGCGATCGCCATACTGTTCTCGACGAGTATAAAGAGGGTGGAAAACCTCATTCGCACTATATGTAAATTACTCAGAGCTAGACTCAGTACTATATTACAGTTAATGAGCATAAATTCCTAACCCCGATTCCCCAAAGGAGAATAATACTAGCAAGTCTTAAATCAACTGCTGCATCCGCTTTGCCCCATCAATCATATATTCATCCCACTGTTTTGCAACGCTTTATGCTGGTGGATGCATTGGGGTTTGGGACTGCGATACCTGCGATAAGCAACCCTAACGCACGTAGAGATAATGTAGCTCATAACACAAAAAATAAGTGGATAATTGTAGCTGTTACACCACATATCCACTCGATACATACTCTATTAGGGTAATTACACAAGACCTGACAAGATGATTAAAACTTGGGAAGGTTCAAATCAATTAACGTGACTCAGTTCCTTGATTGGGGCTACCTGCTACACCATCGTTTTCTGGAGCTTCTGGAGTAGCAGTGGATTTAGCATCACTCTTTTCCGCATCACCAGTTTTGCGGATACTTTCTTCGGTAGGGGTTTCGCCGTCAGCAGAAGCAGTTGACGCAGGTTGTTCATTATTAGATTTTTGTTGTTCAGCCATGATTACATCCCTTATTATTTATCCTTGGGATTATCTTAAAAAATTAGGAGTATGGGTGCATCTATCTAGAATATAGTTATGGCTGATTTCTCCCTCTATCCTAAGTATTGTTTTGTACTACTCATGTCTGCTGATAAAAATCCATAAATATAGAAGTTGTTAACCTTAGAACCCTTGCTATCGTTAATGGAGAACCTAAAAGGGGTTTTATCTCCGAGATGCTTTTAAAATTGCCTTATTGATAGTTGCCAGGAAATAGCAAGCAATCTGAGTCTGGCTAGGTGAATAATATGGTGTGATGATGGTGATACAAACTATCAAAGTCTAATTAATGAACCAGAACAATCTATCGTTACCATCTGGATGTATCCTTCGCAAGGCAACCTCTGGGGATCAGTGGTCGATTCGATTGCTGGTATTTTCAGCCAAACTCGATCCAACCCAATTAAATTGGCAGCAATTTTGGGTAATTGAATGCAATGAGAATCTTATAGCTTGCGGACAGCTGCGTAACTTTTCAGGGGCACAAGAACTTGGTAGCTTGGTCGTTGCATCAGCTTGGAGAGGTCGCGGTTTGGGTAGTTTGCTAACGCAGCATTTGATTAATACAGCAACGCAACCACTCTATCTGGAATGCTTAGGTCAACGACTGGTGCAGTTTTACAGTCGCTTTGACTTTGTGCCAATATCTTTTGAAGACTTGCCACAATTTCCCAAGACAAGAGGCTTATCTACGCTCAAGGACAAATTTAGATTCTCGCAGTTAGCTAAAAGGCTGCTCAAAGTTCCTGTAGTATTTATGGAATATCGAGGTCAGACTAATTCGTAATTCGTAATTCGTAATTCGTAATTCGTAATTCGTAATTTAAGATATGCAGAATAAGGCTTGATACAAGATGTTTCCAACTTTTTATTGCCTCCATTTTCAAATCGGAGGTTTACTAAAAATCGTTAGTAAGACAGGCCCTAGTAAATAATGGTGATTCAAACACAATAGCCCAGCAGAAGAGCCAAGAAGTTGACGTTGATTAGGGCTGTAGAGTCTAATTCCGCGGGGAGAGATAGGCAATAATTGAGGTTCTGTCTCTTTTTGGGAAGTAATGTCAACCAAATAAAAGCGTCCGCCGGGAGAAAGTACCCGTGCTATCTCACTAACCACCTGTTTTGGTTCCAAATAGTGCAAGAAGCTGATAGTACTGAAAACGGCATCAAATTGACCATCAGCAAAGGGAAGAGACTCAGCTTTGCCCTCAATATAAATTAAGCGTGGACGGTGGCGGTTGTTCTGTCTTGCTACCCGCAACATATTAGCAGATAAATCCAATCCGGTAGCTTGGAGATTGGGAAACTGAGTAGCAAGGCGCTCAAGCAAGCGTCCAGTACCACAGCCGATATCAAGTACATTTGCTAGCTCTGGTAAATCGACGTACTCCAGCAACCGTTGGTGAACGGCTCGATAAAACACTGAAGGAAAGAACCAATCGTAACTTGATGCCCATAGGTCAAAAAGTAGCTTTTTATTATTGAAAAAGTTATCAGTCATTAGTTTTCACAGCTTGCTTAAAGCTTGATGCTTTTTAAGAGTAAGTTTAGCTGCGCCTCCAAGAATTTGGTTAACAACACAAATTAACTATAGCGGTTCAGAATTAGTTGTAATATCGGGTTTTTGTTGGCTTAGTTACACGAAGCTAAAGACTGGCTAATATCTAGGTTCAATGCCAGATAAAATTAATGTTTCTACCAACTTGCTATCGAGGGGTTGGGAGAAAAAATATCCCTGTGCATATTTGCATTTCATCACTTTAAGTTGTGCTAGTTGCTCTAGTGTTTCTACGCCCTCTGCTATTACATCTATATTTAGACTCTGTGCTAGAGCGACGATCGCTTGAACAATCTCTAAGTTTTCTCCATTAGCACCAATCTTAGCAATAAAGGAACGATCGATCTTCAAGGCATTACTGGGAAAGCGGTGCAGGTAACTCAAGGATGAATAGCCGATGCCAAAATCATCTAAGTGTAATTGAATATTCATCTGTTGCAGCTGCAAGAGCATAAAAGTTGCTAATTGAATATTCTCCATAAGTACGCTTTCGGTAATCTCCAGCTTTAAACTGCCAACTTCTAAACCAGTCTCTTGGATAATTTGGTTAATTTTCTCAATCAGACTGGGTTGTGAAAACTGCTTAGTGGAAAGATTTACACTGATTGTCAAGGGTGGATCGGTAGGAAATTGTACTTGCCAAGCACGCATCTGCCGACAAGCCTCGCCTAGTACCCAATAACCAATAGGGATAATCAGCCCAGTTTCTTCTGCCAGGGGAATAAAGTGGTCTGGAGATACTAATCCATGTTGCGGGTGTTGCCAGCGAACGAGAGCCTCGAAGCCAATAATTTTGTAAGTTTCTAATAAAATAATTGGCTGGTAGTAAACCTGAAACTCCTGGCGTTCAACTGCCCGTCGTAGATCCATCTCTAACTCTAATAGCTGGGTTACTTGGGTGTACATGGTTGAGTCAAATATCTCATGGCGTGCCTTACCCAATGCTTTAGCGCGATACATTGCAATGTCAGCGTCGCGCAAGAGTTCCTCCGGTCGGTTATAACTACCCTTGCTCAGAGCGATGCCAATACTGACGGTGGTAAATACCTCGTAACCACTGAGTTGGAACGCAAATGTCAGAGCTTCGTGTATCCGCTCCACTACGCTGATTACGTCATTGGCATTTTGGAGATCGTCAAGCAAAATTGTAAATTCATCTCCTCCTAGACGGGCAACTGTGTCTCCAGCACGCAGGCAATTTTCTAATCTCCGAGCAAGGGCAGTTAGTAGTTGATCGCCAATCATGTGACCGAGACTGTCGTTGACAACTTTGAAGCGATCTAGGTCTAGAAAGAGAACAGCGAATGTATAGTTCGCGCGTCGTTTTACCTGCATGAGCGCACGCTCTAGCCGTTCCATAAATAAGGCACGGTTTGGCAGACCGGTTAGGATATCGTGAAAGGCATCATAAATTAATTGCGCCTCCGCAAGTTTGAGAGCAGTAATATTACGAGCGATACTTAAAACAAAATATACTGAACCATCATTAGCTAGTTCTGGGACAAGGCGGGTATGGTAATGTCTTGTTTGCTGGCCGATCGCTAAACTGCATTCAAACTCCGTTTCTTCCTTAGTTTGGAAAACTTGCCGAAGCTTGCGATCGCATATCCGGCAAAATTCTTCTGGCAAATTTAATTCTGCGTTTGTTTTGCCGATAAATGTTTCGGCTGATATTCCTGTAACTTTTTCAATAGCTGGATTAACGTAAACGTAGCGCAATTGAGGGTTAAATCTAGAAATAATATCAGGTGCATTTTCAACTAGTGCTTTGAATTCTTGCTGGCGACGCGCTAGTGCTTCCAGAATTTGGTTGCGTTCGGTGATATCCTGAAAGACCAAAACTGCACCCGTGATGTTACCACTGTCATCTTTAATTGGTGCAACACTATCATCAATTGGTATTTCTGTACCGTTTTTAGCAATAAGTATCGTCTGCTCTGGTAGACCGATCGTAACGCCCGACTGAAGGACTTGCTCTACAGGATTTTCAATTATTATATGAGTTGCTTGATGAGCAATATTGAATACTTCTGTTGCTTCTTTACCAAATGCATCTGCATAATTCCAACCCGTTAGTACCTCCGCAATTGGATTCATAAAATTTACAGTTCCAGCTTCGTCGCTGGTAATTACAGCATCTCCAATACTTTTAAGTACAGTAGTTAGCCATTGTTCATTCTGTTTTAATTTTTTTTCTGTTTGATGTTTAGAAAGGGTAATTTCAATCGTGAACTTTAATTCTTTTTCTTTAAAAGGCTTGAGAATGTAGCCAAACGGCTCTGTCACCTTGGCTCGATTCAATGTTGATTCATCTGCATTAGCAGTCAGATATATGACTGGAATATTAAAAAGATTATGAATTATCTGAGCCGCCTCCACACCGTCCATCTTTCCTTTAAGGTGAATATCCATTAGAACTAAATCTAAAGAATCATCTGCTGCTTTCTTAATTGCTTCTTCTCCCGAATCAGCAAGTCCCAGAACAGTGTATCCAAATTTCCTGAGCCGACTTTGTATATCCATTGCCACGATGATTTCATCTTCAACAACTAATATATTTACTGGGTTCATGATTTTATTTAACTTCTAATTCTAAATTTAGAAAATTTTATTCGGAAATATAATTTTATACTCTACTCCATTGTCGCTGATAAAATCGATATTGCCTTGTAGCTGATGTATTAGACCTTTGACTAATCGTAAACCTAATGATTCTGTCGCTTGAAAGTCAAAATCTTGGGCAAAGCCGACACCATTATCACCGATAGTAAGTGTAAACAAATTTCCTTCTCTGGAGCAAAAGTCAATATAAATTTCTCCCGGTTCTCTTTGGGGAAAGGCATATTTTAGGGAATTTGAAATAAGTTCGTTGATAATCAAACCGCAAGGAATAGCTGCATCAATAGCTAGAAAAACCTCCTCAACATTCATTTTCAAAGTAATATCGCTGGAATTAACGTTGTATGAATAAAATAAATTAGTTACTAAATCTTGAATATAGTCGGCAAAATTAATTTTTGCCAAGTCTTGAGATTGATATAGTTTCTCGTGGATCAGAGCCATTGATTCAATCCGGTTCTGGCTATCTTTGAATACCTCAAGAGCTTGATTGTCCTTGAGATACTCTGCTTGCAGGTTGAGCAGACTAGAAATAATCTGCAAATTATTTTTTACCCGGTGATGAATTTCTTTCAACAGCACCTCTTTTTCTTGAAGCGATGCTTTAATCTGCTCCTCTGCTTGTTTACGCTCCCGCCTCACTAGTGCCTCACGCAGCTCGCGGGCAACAGCAGGAATAAGCCGTGCTAGATTGCCTTTGATAATGTAGTCATGGGCACCAGCTTTCATCGCGGCGACTGCCGTATCTTCACCAATAGTGCCTGAGACGATAATGAATGGCAAGTCAAGTCCACTTTCCTTGACCTGCTTCAATGCCGCCGGGGCGCTAAAGGTGGGCATAGAATAATCGCAGATAACGATATCCCATGTTTGCTCTGCGATCGCAGCTTTCATGGCTGTGGGTGTATCAATCCGTTCAAAAGTTACTTCGTAGCCACCACGTTGCAGTTCGCGCAGCAGCAACAAAGCGTCATCTTCTGAATCCTCAACAAGTAATACACGCAGTGGTATACCCATGTAATTCGTAATTCGTAATTCGTAATTCGTAATTAAGAAAGTCAGTCTTACGTCTATAACCTGATTTTGGAGGATTGGTAGAAGCTATATCCTTGGTGGTGATTCGTTTAAGACAAACCAGTACAATCCTAGTTGTCGCACTGCTTCACTGAATTGGGAAAAGTCTACTGGTTTCCGAACATAGCTGTTGGCTCCCAAGCTATAACCATTGATTAAGTCTTGCTCCTCTTTGGAGGAGGTGAGAATGACGACGGGAAGGATTTTTGTCCTGTCATCGGTTCGTAGGTGTCGCAAAACTTCTAGACCATCCATTTTAGGCAACTTCAAATCTAGCAGGATGAGATTCGGCATAACGCTCATGTCGCGATCGGCGTATACACCTTTACCAAAGAGATAATCTAGGGCTTCTACCCCATCGCGCGCTACTACTACCTCGTTCAGAATATTGTTTTTCTTAAGTGCGCGTAGGGTGAGCGCTTCATCGTCAGGATTGTCTTCTACAAGTAAAATCATGTTGTATTCCTCTAGTTAAAGGGTGAAGTAAAATGTTGCGCCTTGCTCTAGTGCACTTTCAGCCCAAACACGGCCGCCATGACGGTGAATAATGCGCTGCACAGTAGCTAGTCCGATGCCAGTGCCTTCAAACTCAGTCATGGCGTGTAGGCGCTGAAAAGCACCGAAGAGTTTGTCAATATAGGCCATATCAAAGCCTGTGCCATCATCGCGGACAAAATACACGTGGGTGTCATCTTGCTGTAAAAGCCCAAATTCTATGCGTGCTTTTTGATGTTTTCCTGTAAACTTCCACGCATTACCTAGCAGGTTTTCTAGCACGATCCTTAACAGATGAGCATCACCATTAGCAACCAATCCCGGCGTAATGATAAACTCTACTTGGCGTTCTGGTTGGGTTTTGTGCAAGTCTGTAGCGATCGCCTCCACGAGTGCGCTGAGATCGACCTTTTCGTAACGCATCTCACTACGCGTCAATCGTGACAGATTCAGTAGATCATCGATTAGTTGTGCCATTCGCTGGGTGGCTGCACGCACTCGTTGGAGGTAGTTTTGACCTAGTGCGTCCAGCTTGTCAGCATAATCTTCTAGGAGTGCTTGACTAAAGCCATCGATGCTCCGCAAGGGGGCGCGCAGGTCATGAGACACAGAATAACTAAATGCTTCCATCTCTTTGTTAGTGGCTTCGAGTTGTGCTGTGCGTTCTGCAACTCGCCCCTCAAGCTGGACGTTCAGACGCAGAATCTCTGACTCCGCCTTTTTACGCTCATTAATTTCAGTTTGCAATTCATTGTTAGTGTTTCTCAGTTCGGCAGTCCGTTTGTTAACCTCTATTTCTAACTCATCGCGAGCCTTTTGCAGAGAATTTTCCATCCGTTTGCGTTTGATCAGTTCCTGATTGGTGATTGTAGCTGCGAAACCGACGATCGCAGAAGCGATAATGCTACCAAAAATAGTCAGCAAAGTTGTTTGATGAGCGCTAGCGTTCGCCTTCATCGATCGCTGTTTCAACAACTCATTCTCTTCATTCTCCATAGCTGTGGTCAGGATTCGGATGTCCTCCATAATCTGCTGACCCCGATCTGTCTGAACTATTTGCAACGCGGACTCTAAGTTTTTGCTCCTAGCGTTAATCGTCTGTTCAATCAAAACCAGTTTTTTAGTTATCAGAGGTTCGAGGCGATCGAGCCGCCGCCGTTGATTCGGGTTATCCGCAGTCAATTGGCGTAGAGTCTTAAGTTTCTGAGCAATCTCGCCAGTTGCAGTGCGATACGGTTCCAGATACCGTTCTTTGCCTGTGAGAAGATAGCCTCGTTGTCCAGTCTCTGCATCTTTAATCTGTGACATTACTTCTTTTGTCTTTTCAAGCACCTCGCGTGTATGTGTTACCCATTGAGCGTTTTCTCTATACTGAAGCAAACTAAGATATGAGATAACCCCAACACCAGTCATAATTGCGACTGCTATTACAAAACTGCCTGTATTCTTTTTGTAAATAGCCCATTCCATTTTTTACCTTCCTAGTTGAAAAAGTAGCTGCTGGCTAAATTGGTAAAAACGGTGAGCCAGTGCTGTAGAACGGTAACAGTCGGTCTCTACTGGCTATCTTCTTTTCTTTACGAGAGACTGTGCCAATGAGACGATCGCGATCGCTGCGTTAGCGCCGTTAGAATCGTCACGCGTTCCCGTCTTTGAAAGAGAAGGGTGACTAGCAGCCCAACTACTCGTCATAGTTTTTAGTAACTGATACCAAGTTTCTTAACTTTGAGAGCGAATTAGCTCTAATAAAGGATATCTATAATTAGTTAATGATTGTGACCGTATATTTTCTGAGACATGAGAAGGCAAATAATAAATTTTGTTAAATGATTCAGTATATTTCCGCAGCCATCTTCACGATCTTTTCGCTTGCATAAATTATGTTAATGTGCTAAACGACATCAGCAATTACACTTAAAAATCTTTACTTATATTAGCTTGATATTAAATTGATTGACAAATGCGTAGACTAAATAGAAACGTAAAGTACTATCAGTAACCTGAAAAATTCTGCATCGTCCAGAGATTGAGCCGAAATGTTTGTCAAATAGTACCAATTTGCCCAAAAGCGTTATCCTGTCTACGTTTTTGCCCTGAAAATCGAGCTTCTCTACTAGAGAAAGGTTAGGGGGTTCAGTTTTGGATGGGTTTTTCAATATGAAGTGGAAAGTCAGGACAAATTATCGGGAACTGTAGTACTTGAATGTGTAGTTAACATTACTATTTCTACCTCTGTAGAGAACCAAAGAAAAAGTAACAAGTGCATAAAACTATAAAACCTAACTGTATTTATTTATAGAGGTTCAAATACAAAAAACTCAATCTAGTTTGAAATTATCAAGGTGAAAAATTATGACAAGCTTTATTCAAATTCGCTTATACAAAGATTTACTGCACCCAGTCCGCGAGTGGTTGGAAACGATAGAAATTCATAACTCCAAATTGGCTCATTTTCTATGCAAAGCTATTCCTGCTCAATGTCCCTTTGAGCGAGACATCATGCTGCTTGGCCGGAAGCTATTGCATATTCCACCTATGTGTAAATTAAATCCTCTATACGAGGAAGTGGTTGGTTTGCGTTTTAGAGCGCTCTGTTATCTTGCCGATGAATGTGGTGAAGATATCACAGCTTATTGCTGATAGCCAGTTGGATTGTTCTTCGATCGAGCAGCGATCGGTAATTGCAGATTTACGGTTGTTACTTACTCAGGTTTATACTAAGCTAACGTACACCTAATTAGATGTTTGGCTATTAAGTAGCTGGCACTATTGTTGCTTCCCGTATCCTGCTGAAATTATTAAGATCATCATGACGCACATCTTACTGATTGAAGATGAGGTCAAACTGGCACGATTTATCGAATTGGAATTGAATTATGAAGGTTATCAAGTCAGTATTGCCTACGATGGATTAACTGCACTCACCGCAGCCAGGGAGTTGCATCTGGATTTAGTAATTTTAGACTGGATGTTGCCTGGGTTGTCGGGGTGGGAAATTTGCACCCGCCTGCGGAGTATCGCTGAGAAAGTGCCGATAATCTTATTAACCGTCAAAGATGAAGTGAGCGATCGCATTGCAGGTTTAGACGCTGGTGCTGATGATTACCTCGTTAAACCCTTCAGCGTTGATGAATTATTAGCCAGAGTCGGCGCTCGCCTACGAAGAAACAATCAAGTAGAGTACGCAGATATTTTAGAATTTGAAGACCTGAGTTTAAATCGTCGCACGCGGGAAGTATATCGAGATCGGCGGTTAATAGAGTTAACTGCGAAGGAATTTGATTTACTAGAATATTTGCTGGCCCATCCGCGACAGATAATTAGCTGCGATCGCATTTTAGAGGAAGTCTGGGGTTATGACTTCATGGGCGATGCCAACATCATTGAACCCTACATTAACTACCTGCGCCTGAAACTTGAAGCCAATAACGAAAAATGCCTGATTCAAACTGTGATCGGTGTTGGCTACACATTGCATGATTGAATTCGAGAAAGACAAGCGAAAGACTTTTCAATCATTCTTCCTTATTCCCCTAATCCCCAGCGATACACTGAGTTTCAACTACGCTCAACTACCACTTGTCGTTGGTACAGCCTTTCCAAGAGTTGTATTTCTAGTCCCCAATCCTTCATCATAAAAATATTTAGGGTTTTTGGCAATCTCACCAAAAACTCATCCAACTCAGAGTTAATTATATTAGGATGCACAAAGCTGTAATCATCCAAAATCCAAAACTCAAAGTGGCATGACCTATCTAGAAACAGCAGCGCAGTTCTATCGCGAAGTTGCCCAAACCCCGCAAGTTGGACTTTGTTGTGTACAAAGTACGCCCCTGCAATTACCAGGATTGAAAATTCCTTTGCCAATGCAGGAAATGAATTATGGTTGTGGCACCACTGTTCACCCCACCGAACTAGGAAAGCAACCTACTGTGCTGTACGTCGGCGTTGGTGGCGGCTTAGAAGCGTTGCAATTCGCTTATTTTTCCCGTTATGCAAGTGCTGTAATTGCCGTTGAACCTGTTGGGGCCATGCGGGAAGCAGCTACACGTAATTTGGAAATTGCTGCTCAAGAAAACCCCTGGTTTAACACTAGCTTTGTCGAAATCCGCGAAGGTGATGCTTTTAACTTACCTGTTGCTGATGCTAGCGTTGATATCGTGGCACAAAATTGTCTTTTCAACATCTTTGAACCAGAAGATTTAACTCGTGCTTTAAAAGAAGCATATCGGGTGTTAAAACCAGGTGGACGCTTGCAGATGAGCGATCCAATTGCGACTCGTCCCATTCCAGCACATCTTCAAGAAGATGAGCGACTCAGAGCCATGTGTTTATCAGGCGCACTCACATATCAAGAGTATACTGAAAAGATTATAAATGCTGGTTTTGGCCAAGTTGAAATTCGTGCCCGTCGTCCTTATCGCCTACTAGATTCCCAGACTTATAATTTAGAAGAAAACCTACTTTTAGAAAGTCTGGATTCAGTCTCATTTAAAGTTGTAATTCCAGAAGATGGTGCTTGCATTTTCACTGGAAAAACAGCAATTTATGCTGGTTCTGAACCCTTCTTTGATGATTTTGCAGGTCATATACTTCAGCTAGGTATTCCGGCTGCGGTGTGTGATAAAACTGCTGCTAAACTTGTTGCTAGTAACCCAGCAGAAATAATTGTTACCAATTCAACCTGGCACTATAGCGGTGGTGGCTGCTGTTAATTTGTTCAGAAAGAATTCAGGTGTCAGAATTCAGAGTGGTTCTGTGCGACACTTCGACAAGCTCAGTGCATCGCTGGGTGATGAATGCACAATTTGAATATTTCACTAATTACATTCTGAATTCTAGATTCTGAATTCTGACTTCTTTTTTATAAACTCCAAAATGTTGTTAATTAGTCTATTTTTAGCTACGCTTTTTTTAGCATACTCAAATGGAGCAAATGATAATTTTAAAGGTGTAGCGACGCTGTTTGGTAGCCGAACTAGCAGCTATCAAACAGCAATTTTGTGGGCAACTTTCACAACTTTTGCTGGTGCAATAACTGCGACTTTTTTAGCAGGAGCATTAATTAAAAACTTGTCTGGAAAAGGACTATTACCTGATGCGATCGCTAATTCTCCAGAGTTTCATCTTGCAGTCGCGATCGCGACTGGATTGACTGTAATCATTGCTACCCTCATCGGGTTTCCCATTTCCACAACTCACAGTTTAACAGGTGCGCTGGTTGGCGCTGGATTAGTTGCGATCGGACTACAAGTTAATTTTGCAGCTTTAGGAACTTCCTTTGTTTTGCCTTTATTACTCAGTCCAATCGTTGCTATTCCCTTGGGAGCAGGAATTTACAGCTTATCTGGCTATATTAATTCAAAATGGCATCTACCAGTCAACCAAAAAATGATTGATGGTTGTCATTTTTTCAGCGCTGGAATTATCAGTTTTGCTAGAGGATTAAATGATACTCCTAAGATTGTTTCACTCATCCTAATTATTGAATATTTCTCGATTCAGGGAGGAGCGATCGTGATAGCGATCGCAATGGCACTTGGCGGTTTACTGAACTCCCAAAAAGTTGCAATAACCATGAGTGAAAAGATTACCTCAATGAATCAGACTCAAGGCTTATCAGCAAATATAGTAACTGGAGTTCTAGTCATTGCAGCTACTCAGTTTGGGCTTCCAGTTTCTACCACTTACGTTTCAGTTAGTTCTATTTTTGGTGTTGGATTAATTAACAAAAAATCTAAATCTAATACTCGTGTTTTTTATCAGATTCTACTATCGTGGATTTTAACTTTACCAACTGCTGCAATTATTAGTGCAATAACCTACAGATTATTGCAAGGTTAGAAAAATTAAAGATTGTTGTGCAACTTTTTAGGAGTAGTAACTAATGCAAACTCAAGCAAAAATAATACGAGATACAGCAGTCACAGCCTTTAAAAACAAACTCAGTTCACCTTTGACAAAAAAAGGAATCACTGTTTTACAAATTAATTTAGGTAAGCGTTGTAATCTTGCTTGTACACACTGTCATGTCGAAGCCGGGCCAAAACGTACAGAAGAACTTTCTCCTGAAATTTGCGAACAATTGATTTCAGTAATCCATAAATTTCCCGAAATTAAAATTGTGGATTTGACTGGTGGCGCACCTGAAATGAATTATGGATTTAAGCCACTGGTAGAAGCAGCAAAAGGAACTGGTAAACAAGTCATTGTCCGGTCTAATTTGGCGATTTATTTTGAAGAGGGATTTGGTGATTTACCAGAATACTTTGCTAAACACCAAGTAAGAATTGTGGCTTCTCTACCCTGTTACCTAGCAGATAATGTTGATAAAATGCGCGGTACTGGTGTTTTTGATAGTTCAGTCAAAGCTTTGCAGTGGCTTAACCAACTCGGCTATGGTAAAGACCAAAACTTAATTTTGGACTTGGTTTTTAATCCCCAGTTACCCACCGATGAAAAATTTTCTTTAGCTCCCGAACAGAGCAACCTAGAACGAGATTACAAAATGTTCTTACAAGAACATTTTAATATTGTGTTTAACAACCTCTTCACCTTTACCAATCTACCAGTTGGTAGAACCAAAATGCATTTAGAACGGAAAAAACTGTACGCTAGCTATTTGCAGTTTTTAGAGTCGCATTTTAATCCCAGCACAGTTGAACATTTAATGTGTCGCGATGAACTTTCAATTGACTATCTCGGCAATGTATATGATTGTGACTTTAACCAAATGATGAATTTGCCTGCAAAAACTCGTAATGGTGAAACTTTGACAGTTGGTAAATTGTTAGAAGCTGGCAATTTAGACCCGATCGGTGAGGTACAAACTGCTGCTTATTGCTATGGTTGTACTGCTGGGTGTGGTTCTAGTTGTGGTGGCGCTTTGCTCTAAGAACTAGAGTATTTCTTTTCTGGCCCGATATCTCTGAGGAAGAGTCAGCATTTGTACATTGCTTCGTAGTTCGACACTGTTGACTTGGGCTGTTGAACGCGCACAAACACTTAGTAAACGTTATTTACGTCTAGATTGCGATGATTCGCGTCCGCGCCTGAGAGCAGTATATCAAGGCTTTGGTTTCCGCGATCGCAGCCAGAGACAAATTGGTGCTTATTTTGTCTCTCGCTATGAATATCAAATACCTCCACAAGTTATCTAAATTGATATGTCTTTTATCGATGAAATTAATCCTGTCAATGCTTTGATTGTGGGAGCCAGCCAAGGTATTGGTTTGGGTTTGGTGAAAAAATTGCTACAAGATCGCAGAATAGTTAAAATTTATGCAACTTCTCGTCAACCGGAATCGGCCTTAGAGTTAATAACTCTTACAGACGAATATCCTGAGCGATTAATTTGTGTGGAGATGGATATCACTGACGAGTTACAGATTATTGAAGCTGTTCAAAAAATACATAGACAAGTTGACAAACTGCATTTGGTAGTCAACTGTGTAGGACTGTTACATGAAAATACTTTGCAACCTGAAAAAAGCTTAAGACAGATCAATTCAGAAAATTTGCTGCGCTACTTTCAGACAAATAGTATTGGTGCTGTCTTACTGGCTAAACATTTATTGCCTCTGTTTCGTCATAAAGAACGCAGCGTGTTCGCCACTATTTCTGCTAAATTGGGCAGCATTGGCGATAACCAACTTGGTGGATGGTATGGCTATCGGGCTTCTAAAGCAGCACTCAATATGTTGATGCGAACTGCGGCAATTGAGTATAAAAGAAGTTGTCCGAAAGCATTAATAGTAACATTGCATCCTGGTACAACTGATACGCGTCTTTCTCGTCCTTTCCAGAGAAATGTCCCTGCGGAAAAATTATTTTCAGTGGAACGTACTGTTACCCAATTATTGGCTGTCATCGAACAGCTTCAAGAAGGCGATAGTGGACACCTTTTCTCGTGGGATGGGAGCAGATTGCCTTGGTAACTGCGTTACGCTGATGCTAATGAAACCTACGTTATTTGTAACCTCAGCCTATGAAGTTTTTTGTGCCAGCAGCCAAGGATGATATCAAAGCAGAGCAGGTTTATAGTGCTCTTGCTCAGTCTCTTAAAGCACCAATAACCGAAAAGCGTATTTGGAAGTTACAGTGGCGCGATCGCGAAATTGATATGGAATGCGAGGTAGGAAAAGCTTTACCATCCTCTTACCAAACAGGGAAAGAGCTAGTTCTAGCAATCTTTGCGTGTGAAAACCTTTATAAGATTTGTACTCTTACTCGTGGAGGAGTAAAGGGAGAACCTATTTTGGTTGAAAAAAACTCTCAATCCTCAACAATATATTTTTCGGATAATACAAACAATTGACTCTACATTTGAAGGTGCGATCGCCTGTTTGATAGAAGTAGATGTGATCGCAATGCTAACGTAGTAGATAAAATCGCCCACCAGATATCTTAAGGTATGACTAACATTCAGATTTCCTTACCTGAGTCGATGAAAGTCTTTGTCGAAGAACAAGTAGCTAAAGGCGGTTATAGTTCAGCCAGTGAATATCTTCAAGAGCTAATCTTTCAAGATCAACAGTGCAAAAGCCAAGAAGGAAAATGCGCTCAGTTGATGGCAAAGCTTCAGACACAGGGTCAACTGAACAATGAGGAGTTTGAAGTCGTTGCAGATAAGTTAGCTGACGAATTTGCGCTATGTGTTGGGTCAAATTTAGCAGTGCTGTCAGATTATGCTGTGACTCGTGAGAGTATTTATGAGGATCATCCTTAGCAGTGGTATACCTCATAGACACTAACATCCTACTGCGTTTTGTAGATCGCACTCACCCACTACACCCAATAATACGAACTGCGATCCGAAAACTGCGACGCGATGGGCATACACTGCAAATCACCGTGCAAAACTGCGTTGAGTTTTGGAATGTTGCTACAAGACCAGCAAAAACGGATTTGGCTTAACACCAACAGATGCAGATAGGCTGCTGCGACTGATTGAACGCCTCTTTCCATTGTTGCCTGATATGCCTACTATTTACCCTGAGTGGCGTAAGCTTGTTGTTGCATTCAGTGTGTCAGGTGTCCAAGTGCATGATGCTCGTCTCGTTGCTAATATGAAGGCAAATAGTGTGACGCATATTTTGACATTCAATACTAAAGATTTCATTCGTTATGCGTCTGAAGGAATTGTAGCGGTTGATCCAACAACACTGTAGTTGTTATTTTTCAACATGCGATCGCTAGGATACTATAGGCATGATAACTCCAGAAATACTCATAAAACTCATAGGTGATGGCGAAACTCTGACTGTAGAGTTTAAAAGCGATCGCAAACCACTACCTGAGAATGAATTGGTAGAAGCTGTAGTATGCCTTGCTAACAAGCATGGTGGCAAACTAGTTATTGGTGTGGAGGATGATGGTTGTATAACAGGCTTAAATCAAAAGCTTGCAGAATCTTCTCCAGGTTTGTTGTCTGCTTTGATAGCAAGTAAAACAACACCATCTCTGTCCGTAGAAACGGCAATGATTGATTTGCCTGAAGGACGCGTGGCTGTAATAAACGTACCCACTGCACCGCAATTGGTATCAACAAGCAATGGTCGAACGCTGATACGTCGATTAGATACGCGTGGAAAACCTCAATGCCAACCACTTTATGCGAGTGAAATAGATACTTGGTATGCTGACCGAGGTCAGCGTGATGTGACAGCACGGCTGATAACTGGAACTACCTGGGATGACCTTGATCCACTTGAGTTTGTTCGTCTCCGGCGATTGCTAAGTGAATATCGTGGCGATATATCGCTTCAAGATTTATCTGACCGGGAATTAGCACAAGCTTTGGGTTTTGTACGGGGAGATGATTTAGTACCAACACTTGCGGGTTTACTTGTTATTGGGCGAGAAAGTGTCTTGAGTGAGCAAGTTCCGACGCACGAAGTAGCTTTTCAAGTGTTAAGGGGTCAAGATGTTGCAATCAATGAATTTTATCGCTGGCCTTTGTTGCGCGTTTTTGAGCGCATTATGGAAGCATTTAGCTTACGAAATGAAGAAAATGAATTAACAGTTGACCTCTTTCGTGTAGGTGTTCCAGCTTATGATCCACGTGCATTTCGAGAAGCTGTTAATAATGCACTTACCCACCGCGATTACAATCGTATAGGAGCAGTTCATATTCAGACACACGATGATGCGTTAGTTATTAGAAATCCAGGGGGTTTTGTTGAAGGCATTCAATTGGATTCTTTATTAGTTAGCGGCCCTTTACCAAGAAATCCATTACTCGCTGATATCTTCAAGCGAATAGGTTTGGTAGAACGTACTGGTCGTGGAATTGGACTTATATATTCTGGTCAATTACGCACTGGACATCCACTGCCAGATTATTCCGCTACTACCAATTCAAATGTCATTGTTCGGCTACCTGGTGGAAAAGCTGATTTAGATTTTGTGAAAATTATTTTAGCTGAGGAGAGGCGACTAAAACGGCTGCTTACCTTGGATGAACTAATACTCCTCAATTATCTTAGGCAAGAAGGAGAAATAAATATCGTTGAAGCAGGGCGTCTGACTCAAAAAGGAGAGTCCAATGCTCGCCGCGTCCTTGAAGAATTGATGGAGAATGGTTTGGTAGAGCGAATCAAGACTGCACGGCAACGAGAGTACCATCTTAGTGCCTCAGTTTATCGCCAAATGGGTCGTCCAGCAGCATACGTTCGCCGTCGTGGTTTTGAAGAACTACAGATGGAACAGATGATTGTGCAATACATAAGTAAGCATGAACGTATTACACGAACACAAACAGCTGAGTTATGCCGCATCAATGGTGGACAAGCGACCTACTTACTGAGTAAACTTGCCCGTCGAGGACTGCTATGCCAAATGGGGATTGGAGGACGTAGTGCTTACTATATCTTGACCAAAGATGTCAAAGTACCTGTAGACTTAATTGAAGATGCCAAACAACATACAACCTTGACCCAAGATATAGATATACCTGCAAGCGATGACTCCAAAGTAACTTCTTTAAAACCCTCTGATGCAAAACCGCAGCCTGAGCAGAAAGAGCCAATACAGCTTAAGCTTGATTTGTAAATAATACCAACTCCAACTTCACCGTATTTGCTATAAAAACATCTTAAGCCTTGAAAATTTTTAGACTTTTGTTGAATTCTAATTCATCATCTTGGGTCAACAGTCTTACAACAATATTCGTATCAACTGCGACTATGCAATAAATTCTCTATACCTTGGCATATTGCATTATTCATATCCTCAAGCTTTGGGACTACGACACGCTACGCCTATGCATTGCTTGACGATAGAGTAATCAAGCCTCTGTACTGAAAGCTAAAAACTGGGAAACTCTAACTCACCACTTCCCCTTCCTAACTGCGCTGTTTCAGGTGCTAGATGTCGCTCTAACCAATCTTCCAAATCAGCCATTACCTCCCGATAATTGAGGTCACGCTGAATTTCGTGATAAGCTTCTGGATACTCGATTCTCAGCTTATCTGTATACTTTACCCGTTGGCAAAAGATGTCGCTTCCGCCTGGCAAAGCCACTCGGTCTGCGCCACCGTGCAAAATCAACAATGGTAATTGCCAATCACCTGCGTGAGCATTAATCCAATCAACTGTTGCAAAGAATTCTGTAGCTAGACGGGCAGTAGCAAGGGTATGTCGCATTGTATCCTGAGCGATCGCAGCTACAACCTGCGGATCTCGTGAAGCAGTACTGGTGTCAATGCCTGTATTCAGGGTGAAACGCGGCCACACCCGTGAGAGCATTTTTCCTAAAAGTACCCGAATCGGTGAAACCCCAACTTTCCCCAAGGTTGGCGCAAGAGCGATCGCTCCCTGCAATAATGATGCTTGTTGGGGATAGCGCAGAATGTAATCTAAGACAATCACCCCGCCTAAACTGTGACCCAAGAGAAAAACTGGACATCCAGGATTCTGAGTCTGAATTAACTGTAAAAAAGCTCCCAAGTCTTCACGAAACTCACTCCAAGCGTTGATATAGCCTTGCTGACCTGGTGAGCGTCCATGACCGCGCAAATCTAAGGCGTAGATAGTGTATTGCTTGGGTATCAACTGCTCAATTACATTACTGTAGCGATCGCTATGCGCTCCAAGTCCATGCACAATAGCTAATATTGCCCGGACTTTACCCTCTGGATGCCAGCTTTGGTAATACAGTTCAAGTCCTCCAACACCTGGAAATCTGCCTTCTTTACGAGAAGCTAGGCGATCGCTACGGTCAATCATCTGGTTAATTTTTTACGTATTTTCCCAACAAGCTACTAAAAAGTTAACATCTAATAGAGTAATTAGAGTTAATTGAGTTACTCTCATGTAGTTAAAATATCCTGAAAATGATTCCACAACTTCTAACCGTGGGTTGGTTAATAATATAACCTCAAGAATTACGATTATTTTATGAATTCAAAGAGGGTGTTATCAAAAGTTATTCTAGGGAATCTGTTCGGCAAGACCTAGCTGATGGGGTAACTTCCAATTCAAAATCTAGCCATCAGCAGGAAGATAATACACAATTAGAAACTTTGCCACCCTTGAGTGCTGCTGCAATCAAGCGAGTAAAAGAGGGTGTAGCTGCGGCTAGCGATCGCGCTGTTCGCCAGATGATCGAAAAAACTCTCAATCGTCTCGAAGCCATTAGTCAAGGGCATTTTGAATCTAGAGCAAACTCAGGGCTGCGTCGCTTTGTAATGCGATCGCTTATCCATTCCTTTTTCAAAGTAACGGTCGAACACCTCGACAGGATACCTCAGAAACCTGCAATTCTAGCAGTCAACCATCTCCACCACATCGATCCTTTACTCCTCCTAGCTGAACTCCCTACCCAACCTTACTATTACATCCTGGGCGATGCTCGTACCCTCTATAACAAGTGGTGGAAGCGCTTCATCCTGGATTTTGCAGGAGGCGTGATTCCTTTGGAACGGGTGTGGAAAGAAGAAATTGCTGTCATAGAAGCGGCTAAAGCAGGAAGGCAAGATTTAGTTGAGCTAGCCGCAGCAATTAAACAGACAGTACCCACAGGGGAAGACATGCATACACTGCGACAGATAGACCGGATTATTCTGGCAATTTTGACTCGTGGGGATGGGATGATTCTCTTTCCTGAAGGAAGACTAGGAACTGCTGAAGCTCAATTGCATCTTCCCTTAAAACGCGGGACGGTAATTTATGCCTTGCGGGCTGGTGTACCGATTATTCCAGTTGCGCTGATTGGAACTCACGATCTCTATTTGGGAAAAGAGTTAACAATTCGGGTAGGCGAACCGTTACACTTTCCCCAAAAAACTAGACCAAAGCGCCAGGAAGTAGACATTGCTTTGGAAAAATTGCAAAATGCAATGCTGGCTTTGTTGCCAACCGATTACCCCGAACCAACCGGATTAAAGCTGTTACGTTATTTACTCAATCATATATTGTGGTAAGAAATTATTTTTCTAAAAAGTTTGTAACTTTGAAATTTGATGTTCCCTCCCAACAGTGGTTCAAAAATGCACTTACCTGGGCATCTGCTGAATCAGCTGATTCCCTAGATGCATTAAATTGCACTGCTGTCACAATATATTCAAAGATAATTACAAACTGCTTTTGGGGTGAAATTCTTTCGACTACAATTGTTTCACCTATCTTAGGGATTTGAGGCAGATTTACCACAAACGTCTCAATTTTCGGTTTATCTAATGGATTTTTGAAATTGAAGTATTTACAGTAAACAATAATTTTCACTTAGACAGCCACCAATAACATTATAGATAATCTTGATTATCCTTAACTTGAAAAATTGTTACTATTATAATAGTTTATTCAAAAATATCTGCCAGCTTATACAAATTATCCAAAATTAGGCTACAGATATAAACCTGGAAACCTAGATGCAATCTGACAAGTCTTAATCACGAATTACAAATTACGAATTACGAATTACGAATTACGAATTAGTATTATTTCCCTTGCCACAGCTGCCGCAACGACTGAAAAATCTTGACAAATCTCTCTTCTAGCCAGACCATAACATAATCAAGCCATTCCAAAAGTTGCTCTAAGGGGTGCTTTTCATAGCCAGTTAAAGTTGCTTTCGTTTCTATCCAGTCTGGCTGCGCCTCAACTTGACTGCTTTGGTGAAACTGTGGTTTCAACATTTCCCCGTTACGACTCTCGCTTTTAGTTTGGGAAATACCGGTTTGAGTTTGTTTTACAAAGGCGACTTTTCCAGATGTTTTTTGACTTGAGGCGAGATTACTACTTGGTTGTTTTCTTTGTACCAAACCAGATCCGAATTTAGGTTGTTTTACACTCAAATTATTTTGTGGAAAATGCCTTATTGATAAACTTGGGGCTAAAGCAGGATTTTTCCTCCCAGAAAGTGTAACTGGCTTGTCAGCAACGGTTTCGGTGTTACCAAATAAATCATTCCACGTTAGCCAAGGATCGTTTGTGAAATCCTGGTTCTCTCCCAGAGGGCTTTTGGATAAGGCTTTTCTAAAGCGTGACGAAAAGAGTTTACCTGGCAATTTCTCATTACTAATTGTTGTCTCAAGTGTTTTTCTATTACCAACACCAAAAAAGTAATTCAGCGCCGCCTCAATCAAAGCCTGAAAATTCTGTGAATGAGTTTCTAAACCATCAGCGTTAGGGGCAATTTCTCCTTTGGCAGCTAATTGCTCTTTGCCATAAAGAAATATGTTTAACTGAGTTTGGGCAACTTGGACAATTTCCTGGCTGCGTTCTTGCACTGGGACTAAAGCATTCGATTCCAACTTAGCAACGGCTATATCTAGAAATGCTAAAAATCTATCTGTATTGAGTAAATTTTTTGGTATACCCTCAGCTAAAACTGGAATTTTAGCTGGATTTACGTCAGTGAGTTTTGCTAATAATCGGTCAATTTGTGGTAATAGCTGCGTTTCTTTTTTAGCTATAATGAAACGCCAGGACTGCCAGTAATTAGCAACTTCGTTAATAATTCGGTCTTCTAATTTTGCCTGTTGTTCGGGTGTTAAGATATCTAGAATTTCATTGTCGGCAGTAACAAGTACTAAATTTCGATTCATCAAATTTGTGGCAATTCCTCGCACTATTGGCAGACGCTGTTGAAGGGCATTGTCTAATTGTGAAGGGTTGAGACTGACAGCTTGATTAGCCGTAATATTTGATGATTGAGTAAGACTAGAGTTATTTTCAACCAATTTCAGCCGAAAAACTCCCAATAAAGCCAAGGGATTGAAATGTGCAGATGCTTTCGTAGGAGTGGAGGCGGGTTCATCTGATGACAGGTAATTGACTGCCTCTAGTACGTTTTGAATGGGACTATCAGCATTAGGTAGAGTTTCAGGCTGAAAATCGGTATCATTTGGTTGTAACTTTAATCTAGTTTGTGGTTCTTTAGTATGTAGCGTTTTCCCAGATGATTCAGATGACTGAAACAGTAGATACACTGGGTAAAGTAGTACCTCGACACCCCACTTAGTGGCGACTTGCAAATGCCGGAAGGTGTGTTCCCACTGTTGTGTCACCCGCCGAGATTGCTGGTGGACAAAGTTAAATAGTCTGCTTTGATAACGACCAGAGGAACCAGAAGACATAGTAGTAATTTTTTAGTTCAAGTCTTGTTAAGTTGTGAGACTCGCGCCAAACAATAAAAACGACCAACACCTCATCTTAGCGAATATATGACCCCGACTGTCTCTCAATCCCAGACCAAATTTATCTCACAAGCAATTGAGCAACTGCGCTCTTTTTGTCAAGTTAATCTTCAGTCTACGTGGCTGTATCAGGAATCTGACCTAGTTATTACTGATGTTGTAGCTGCTGATTTGTCTTATTGGCAACCTGTCCAGTTGAATGCTAAAGAACATATTGCTTGGACGGGCGGGAAAAAAGTGCTATGGCTAGTGCAAAGATTAGTGGTTCCCCAAGATTTACACGGTTATCCCTTGGCGGGGTTGTCTTTGCGGCTGGCGCTGGTTTGGTGGGCGGATTCTGCTGAGATTTATGTAAATGGCGAGTTAGTGCTGGAGGGTGATTTATTTGATTGTTCGCCGAGAGTGCTTCTCAGTCAGGGGGTGACGCCAGGGGAAGAATTCACTGTGGCTTTGCGGTTAGTGAGTCCGGGACATTGTGATGGTGCTTTAGTGCGATCGCTCCTAGTTTATGAGTCTTATGTTGATAATAATCCCGATCCGGGTTTTGTGGCTGATGAGTTAGCTGTGGTGCAACTTTATTTGGAAAAATTTGCGCTGGAGAGGTTGGATGTTTTGGCGGCGATGGTGGGGGAGGTTACGAACCACAGAGGCGCAGAGGACACCGAGGAAGAGTTAGTAAGATCGTTTTTGTCCCTACGCCAAAACCTAATTCAATCCGACCTCTTAGCCCCCCTGCTTTTGAAGGGGGGTTGGGGGGATCAAAAATCTAAAATTTTTTTACTGGGTCATGCTCACTTAGATTTAGCATGGCTATGGCCTGTGAGTGAAACTTGGAATGCGGCGCAAAATACTTTTGAGTCGGTTCTGAAGTTGCAAGCAGATTTTCCTGAGTTAATTTTCTGTCATTCAAGTCCCGCACTTTATGCTTGGATTGAAGAACATCGCCCGGATTTGTTTAGGGCAATTCAAGCACAGGTAGCCGCCGGACGTTGGGAAGTTGTCGGCGGAATGTGGGTGGAACCTGAACTCAACCTAATTGCAGGTGAATCAATAGTCCGTCAGTTATTGTATGGTCAGCGCTATATCCAGGAGAAATTTGGCAAGTTTTCAACTGTAGAATGGGTTCCAGATTCTTTTGGTTTCTGTGCAACTTTACCGCAGTTTTTCGCTAATGCCGGAATTGAGTATTTTGTGACGCAGAAGTTGCGGTGGAATGATACTACTAAATTTGATTATGGGGCTTTTTGGTGGCGATCGCCTGATGGCAGTGAAGTCTTTAGTTTGATGTCTGCACCCATCGGTGAAGCTATAGACCCAGTTAAAATGGCAACTTATGCTCTTGAATGGCAAACTCAAACTGGTTTACCAGAATCCCTCTGGCTTCCCGGTGTCGGCGACCACGGCGGCGGCCCCACCCGTGATATGTTAGAAACCGCCCAACGCTGGCAAAAGTCACCTTTCTTCCCAGACTTAGAATTTACGACGGCTGAAAAGTATTTACAGCAAATCAGTAAAGGAGGCAGGAGACAGGTGGTCACTGAGCGTAGTCGAAGTGAGGCAGGAGGCAGGAGGCAGGAGGCAGAAGTCAGAAGGCAGGTGGTCACTGAGCGACTTGCCTTGAGCGAAGTCGAAAGGAGTCGAAGTGAGGCAGAAGACAGTAGTGATGATTCTCTGTCATTCCCTACTTGGAATGACGAACTATACTTAGAATTTCATCGCGGTTGCTACACTACCCACGCAGATCAAAAACGCTGGAATCGTCGTTGTGAAAATTTATTATATCAAGCTGAACTATTTGCTACCTTGGCAACTGTAAGCTGTGGTATGACATATCCTAAAGCAGAAATCGAAGCAGCTTGGAAGCAGGTGTTATTTCAACAGTTTCACGATATTTTACCTGGCTCTTCAATTACCCAAGTTTACACAGATGCGTTGCCCCAATGGCAGCAAGTGGAAGAAGTGGGAACGAAAATATTACAAGAATCACTTTTAGCGATCGCATCTCACATTACCCTATCAGAACCACCAAAACCCGATAGTCTGCCTATTTTTGTTTTCAATTCTCTCAATTGGCAACGTTCTGAGGTAATCTCTGTAGCCTTACCCACACCACCAACAAATACCCAAGGATGGCAGATTTACGATGCTTCTGGAAACCAGCTAGTCTCCCAATTATCTGAACCATCAACCATACTATTTCTCGCTACCGAAATTCCCCCCGTAGGCTACCGCATATTTTGGCTTTCCCCTTCACTCTCCACTACAGACGAGATTAATCGCGTCTCTCCCTCATCTCCCCCACTTTTCCCAGACTGGATTTTAGAAAATGAATTCTTGCGAGTTGTTATAGATCCTGACACCGGAGATTTATCAAGTGTTTTTGACAAAACTTATCAGCGAGAAGTTTTGAGTGGGGCGGGGAATCAACTGCAAGCTTTTAAAGACAGTGGGCAATATTGGGATGCTTGGAATATAGACCCCAATTATGCTCAACATCCCTTACCCTCAACAAATCTTCAATCTATTCAGTGGTTAGAACAAGGCCCGGTGCAAAGTCGTGTGCGCGTGGTGCGTCAGTTGGGTGAATCGGAATTTTGCCAAGACTATATTCTGCAAGCTGGTTCACCTCTGCTGAACATTGCTACAACTGTCAATTGGCAAGAAAATCATGTATTAGTGAAAGCTGCTTTTCCTCTAAATATTGAAGCCGACTTTGCTACTTATGAAATTCCCTGTGGCGCGATTCGCCGTCCAACTAAACCGCAAACCCCCGCAGAACAAGCAAAATGGGAAGTTCCTGCTTTGCGTTGGGCTGATTTAACAGCAGAAGACACACACACAGATACCGCAATCCAAAATCGTTATGGTGTCAGTTTGCTCAATGATTGTAAATACGGTTATGACAGCAAACCAAATCAACTCCGCCTAACACTGCTACGCAGTTCTAATTGGCCAGACTCAAAAGCTGACCGAGGTTTTCACGAGTTCAAATATACCTTGTATCCTCATGCTGATAGTTGGGAATCAGCCCATACAGTACGGCGTGGCTATGAATTGAATATACCGTTGCAAGTGATATTCAATTGGCCGCTGGCTCAACCCTCCGCTACTGGCACTATTGAAGGAGTAAGTTTCCTAGATTTATCAGCTGAAAATTTAATTTTGATGGCCTTGAAGCCATCTGAAGACGATCCACAGCAGTTAATTCTGCGATGTTATGAATCTCACGGAGAAACAGCCGAGTTATCTTTGCAAAGTGATTTAGGGTTAAATCTTGGAAATACAGTAGATTTATTAGAGCGCTCTGACAGTACTGAATTTTCATCTCAGCAACAAATCTTGATGATACAACCTTGGAAAATCGCCAATTTCAAGGTGATACCAGCGATTAATCCCAGGCTGGAGTGAGCCACTATAGTTAATGGTTAGTGATTAATAGAACAACTACTAACCATTAGACATCTGGTGAAATTAAATATGTGCTATTCAAAACCCTTGTAGAGATTTACCAGCACTGCATCTCTACATTCTTTTTCACCAGATATCCTATTAACAATTGGCCTATTTGTATCACCATTCCTCAATAGACATCTTTAAAAACTAATTATCTGCCTTATCCGAAATCCTTAGTAGGCAAAATTCATGTAGCTGGAGCCTTCCCATAGCACTTTCTGGAAGCAAGCTACGCGCAGCCTTTCGGTTAAGAGAAGGGTATTATGTCTACGTAGTTTTCACTGCTATCTCTAATAGCGTCGGCGGATAATCTGGTATCGTCCGTAGGGCTGCCGTCGTTCTATAATCTGGCGTTCTCCAAAACGCTGCCGTCGTTGGATTCTCTCGTATCGTCCGTAGGGCTGCCGTCGTTGGATTCTCTCGTATCGTCCATAAGGCTGCCGTCGTTGGATTCTCTGGTATCGTCCGTAGGGCTGCCGTCGTCGGATTATCTGCCGTCGTCTGTTCTGGTATCTTCTTGACCACCGTTGAGCAATCAAAACCTCTCCGGTTTTATTTCCAACCAGGTTGGCATCTGGCGCAACGCTCTGTTCATTCAGAACATTACTTAGAGAAATATCTTTCGCTTCAGCTAATGAGGGCGGAGACACAAAGGCAAATAGCAACACTGCTATTGAGGATAGTTTCCTGAAACCTTTCATGTTTTTGCTTCTCTAAACTTTCGGTAATAACTTTATTAAAACACTTTAAAGTCTGAAAATTAGCGATCGCGCATTTTTTTAAACTTAATTTAGTATGAAATTCAATATTGCAATTTCACCCTTTTGTATAATTGCAATTTTTATAAGTTTGTGTATATAAATAGTTAGTATTTAACAGGATGTATTTTTTTTACCACATAGATAAAGTATACAGTTATTAATTAAACAAGCTATATTTTTTATTGTTAGATGGGTTCAAAAGCCTTACTGAGCAAGGAAAATATCCTCCCAACTTTTAATTTAGAAAAGCTTTAGATCGGACTTATTTCGATTCCACAAGATGTATCAAAACTGTATCAAATACAAACGATAACTGCTAAATATTCTTAGCGGAAGCTGTAAATAATAATCTGTGACTGGATTTGTAGCTTCAGGCAACTATCTTGTTAAGTGCTGCGTTTTCCTATCTTCATGCCTCACTTCTCTACAAGAGGCTGCACTTCTCTACGAGACGCTGCGCGTAGCTTGCTTCCACGAAGTGGTACGACTACGCTCTGTTACCACTTGCTTTCTGCCTCCTGTCTGATTGTTGAGCGTAGTCGAAACACTGCCTTACACATCCTTTAAGGATATCTTCTGCTACCTCCACCCACTACACCAATTTTGTGGCGATAAGAGAGTTCAGCACCGAACCAACCAGAAGCACTGGTTAGCGTACCGACAACAAGCGAGATTAACAGTCCCCAAGGTACGATTCGGGATTCAGCGTCACCCAAGCGTAGGAGAAAGTTAACGAGTGATAAAACTAGTATAGAAACGTTAAGTATCAAATGCGTCCAACCGGCGGTGCGCTTGCGGACTCGTTCAATTTTCACAAAGTCGCTCAGACCGATCGCAGATGCAAGGATGCCTCCACCTAATCCAAGTCCGATTAACCATAGCGAAGCCCTAGCCCAAAAGAAATCGCCAGTTAACCAATAACCAATGTCACTTCCCAAGGCAGCAGCTAAAAATGCTATGGGAAAGATCACGCTCAAGGGGTGTAGGGGATGTCCGGCGATCGCAACTGTACTGGGTACACCAGTATCACGATACTCACTGTCGTTACTTTCAATAACTGGTGGAATATTTGGAAAAGGTGTTGAACCTGTTTGCGTTGTTTCTGTAGTTTCCATTATTAGTATCCTGAATTTATGAACGTTACATTTTTAAGCTGAAGGAATTTTTTCCACATAAGCTTCAGCCTGTAGGATTAGTTTGCCTACTTCTACTTTTAGTTGGTTGACTTGCAGACTCATGCCATCTAAATCAAAGTTACTTAGATTCAAAATTTCGCTAGTTTGATCGATCAAAGCTTTTGTCAACTCTGGCGATATTTCCTCACTTTCGCCATACTCGACATTTTCCAAAGCAACACTTTTTCCATTACTGCTAATTCTGGGGACTGCGGAAAAAGCAACTTGCTGATTTTCACCAGCTTCTACTAATTTTATGCTGGCATTTAGTGCTACTTTCTCATTACCCGGTAATCGAAAATCTACATTTTGAGGTTCAATAGTCGTCAGTTGTCCGTTAATATGTATTTTTTGACTTTGCAGTTGCGATCGCACATATTCTGAGTTGAAAGCACGATTGATATCAGCTTCGGTTAACACAACTTGTGCATTAGCTTCAGTTGGTTTAGTTAGTTCAATTTTACCAAAAGCCACACTTAGAGGATTAATGGCAACATTAGTCATTTGCATTTCCAATTCCTCCATACGGAGGTCTTTCTGCATAACTAAACCTTCACCTTCAATCGTGACTTCATCCACCTCTCCCTGAACCAGTTTCAGCGGGTCTGTCTTGATGTCTACATCTAAATTTTCGACTTCATCTAATTGACTAGATAATCCTATTTCTGCCGCTTTATTGAGCGCTTGCTCTCCTAATCCAGGATTGTCTGCCATTATCTAAATTAACTCCTAGTTTAAAGCACATCCTTGAGTAAATTTAATAAACTAACAGCAGAGTTTTATCTATCTGGCGATGGAATATAGATTTAAACGTTGTCTATCTAATTTCAAATTTCAAATTTTAATTTTACCTCCGTACCCTTTTTATCCTTTATGACCTCTGCACTTGGAGCGATTTGTTATAAAATTGACACAATCCCAATATTTCAGTTGAGTTATTCTGACTGCTAAAACTTTTTTATACAATGCTCTCAGAACGTTTTACCGCAGCCCTTACCTACGCCACCCAACTACACGCTAACCAAGTTCGTAAAGGTTCAGGCGTCCCTTATGTTGCCCACTTATTAGGTGTCGCCAGTATTGCTTTAGAATACGGCGCAAATGAAGATGAAGCGATCGCAGCTCTCTTACACGATGCGATCGAAGATCAAGGTGGCGCTGCAACACGAGAAGAAATTCGCCGTCGCTTTGGTGACAATGTAACGGCAATTGTAGATGGTTGTACTGACGCTGATACAACTCCAAAACCCCCTTGGCGACAGCGCAAGGAGGCATACATTGCTCATATTGCTACTGCTTCCCCATCAGTTCTGCTGGTGTCATCAGCGGATAAACTTTACAATGCCCAGTCTATTCTCAAAGATTATCGCATTTTGGGCGAATCACTTTGGGAGCGTTTTCATGGGCGTAAAGAAGGTACTCTTTGGTATTATCGAGCGCTTGTAGATGCCTTTAAAAAGACTGAAAGCACTGTAATAATTGAGGAATTAGAACGGGTGATTTCAGAAATTGAAGTCTTAGCATCTAAATAAAAAAATTTATTTATCCAGAAGTAGATAAAAGATTTATTAGAACTAGACAAACAGATTTTTTACAAACACGATATAGTCATGTTTCTCACGAAGGAATTTTGGCTTTTAGGTTCTATCTCTAGATAAAAAATCTTTCTCTCGGTAGATAGGTGTACTGAGATTATTATGGCTGGTATGTTACCAATATGACGATAGTAAGACAAAACACCCTAAATCCAACTGTAAATCCAACTGTAAATCCTTCAGTAAGTCCTCCAGAAAACTTGGCAGAAAAGTATACGGAAGCAGAGCGTATGCGTGATGTTCTGCTTTTACTGCAAAACTTGATTAACAGTGAAGAAGCTACTGTAAAACTAATTCTGGATTGTCTTTATGATGTTGGTTCAGTCAATTTGATTAATCAAAAGCTTCGGCTGAAACCCTTAAACAGGGTGATGAAATTAATTGCCCGAATGTCTAAACCAGTTTTTAGAATCATAGCTTTAAATTGGTTTAAAAAGAACTGTCCGCAACTGATTACTAATTGGCTACACACGCAAGTCTCGTTTGAAAATCCCCAAAAGACACCCGAACAAGTAGCTATTGAAGTTGTACAACTAGAACCATATTCCATCCCACAAAGAGAAAGCCTGAGCCAAGAAATAAAAAATCTGCGCTATCAGGTTAGATGGCTAGCTGGAATTTCAATAATTGCGATCGCTGTTTTAGTAATAAAAGCCACTTGGTTAAACTGAAACCGATGAATTATGAATATTATGCCTCTGCCCAAACCGATCTTGGAGGACATAGAAATACACCTGCTCTTGGAAGGTGTGTATCAGTACTACGGTTATGACTTTCGCAATTATGCTCTTTCATCGCTTAAGCGCCGTATTCAGGGCTTCATGCAATTAGAAGGGATAGCAAATATTTCTGCATTGCAAGAGCGGTTACTGCATAATCGCGCCTATTTAGAAAGATTTTTGCTTGCTCTGACGGTGAATGTAACATCAATGTTTCGCGATCCCAGCTTTTATAATACCTTCAGACATCAGGTTATTCCCTTCTTACAAACCTATCCATTTATTCGGATCTGGCACGCTGGATGTTCAACTGGTGAAGAGGTCTATTCAATGGCAATTTTACTGCAAGAAGAAGGACTTTATCACCGTTGCCGCATATATGCCACTGATACGAACGAGAAGGTATTACAAAATGCCAAAAATGGGATTTTCTCGCTGAAAATGATGCAGGAATATACACACCTGTATCTGAAAGCAGGCGGCAAGAAATCTTTCTCAGAATATTATACAGCAGCTTATGACAATGCTATTTTTCGAGCGTCCCTAAGAGAAAATGTTGTTTTTGCCCAGCACAATTTAGCCACTGATAGTTCTTTTAATGAGTTTAATGTGATTCTTTGTCGTAATGTCCTCATATATTTTAATCAGACACTTCAAAAGCGAGTACACGAACTGTTTTATAATAGCCTTTGCACCTTTGGCATCTTGGGTTTAGGAAGACAAGAATCTATCAGGTTCACCTCTTATGAGCAGTACTATGAAGAGTTAATTAAGGGTGAGAAAATATATAGGAAAATAGCTGGTGGGTAAAAAGAATGCTTTGAATAGGTAATTGATTTATGAATTATGAATTATCCTAAAATAACTAATGCCCAATATCCCGAAAATTATGAATAAAATTGCGCTCGTTGTCAAAAGACAGTCTGTCAAACATTTTTTATTGTGTTCATAAGATACATTTAGCGATCGCTTAAGGTAAATTACACATTAAAGTATTAAAGGAGATTGTCGATGCAACTTCTCGAATGTCCTCCTGTTGCAGTCATTGCTGGAGAAAATGCGGTTCATGTTTCTCAACTACCTTCTATATGGCAAGACATTGCTAGAGGAACCACGAGTGTCGGACTTTCCCAACCCCAAAGCTATGTTGAGATGGCACAGCTATTTTTGTATAAATTAGAACGTGGTGATGTTGATTTATTTAGCGATCGCCCCCAACTAGCTCACCTAATACCATCATTTTCCCAGTTATTTGCACAACTAGCATGGGAAACCCTAGAGTTTTTTGGACAAGACTTTCTCAAACACAGCTATCCGAACTTTGCAGAAATTCTCCGTGATGTGGAGTCAAAAGGAATCGATTACGCTGATGAAGTAAAAGTGGCTCGTATTGGCATAGATTTGTTCAATGAGTTTGGTTATGAACTACCTGCTAGCTTTTATCACGTGCATTTAGCCCCAATTTACCGCGATCATGTTTTTGAAGAACGTGCCTTGCGATTTGACCAACGCGATATCGAACACAAACGTTCTTGGGATGCCATACTCCATGCAGGTAAGGTGTTTGCTATTCAAATGAAGGTGCAAAGTATTGCTTCTAAATACGGTTTTACTTATCAGCATGGCTGCGGTTGCAACTCTCATCTATCTTCCATTGATGTATCTCGTGGGGCGTTTGAATATGAATTGAGTCCCGAAAAGCGTCAGCGATGGATTCGCAGTTTCATCTGGACTGCTTGGTATGAGTATGCCTTCTTTGCGATCGTACCAAATACAAGTTATTTAGTTTAACAAGAAAGAATTCAGGAGTCAGAATTAAGAATTAAATTACGTGCAACTGGTGCATAGCGTGAAAGCCAGCCTAGAACCAGCTTTTACATATTGTCTCGTTGTCTCGTTCCCCTGCTCCAACTGGGAATGCTGTCCTAGAGGCTCCGCCTCCCTTTCTGGCGGCAGAGCCGCAATTGAAGTGCATTTCCAGTGTCTGGGCTGGAAACGAGATTTGAAAAGGCTTTCAGCTTAAGTTGACACCAATGCGAGTCAGCGTACCCTTGCAGCGAATAAAGCAAGCTATACGGAGCGTCTTGTAGAGAACATCTTGATTCTTACCGGAGGCGGAGTGTCTCCGGCTCCACTCCTGAATTCTTCTTCAAGAAATTGGTTCAAAAACCATTTGCGGAATCAACACTTCATCTTGCAATTGTCCAACACCTAAAAAGTGAGTCTCTTCTTGATAAACTCTTACTATCCCAGTAACCTCAGAGTTCAGAGAAACTCGCTGACCTTGACACCATTTTTGAGCAGATGTTGCTGGTAAAGTCACAGACAACAAATGTTGTAACGCTGCATCAGGGGCAAGAGGTTGAAACGTCCCGCCTTGCAGTTTAGTTTCTAAGTCGGTAAAAGTGAGACTATCTGTTAAATCGAACCCACTGCTTTGGGTACGGATCAAAGCCGCAAGAGTGCCACCAGTTTCTAAGATTGCACCTAAGTCACGAGCGATCGCTCTAATATATGTACCAGATCCACAGGCGATCGCCACATCCAATTCGGGAAAATCTCCTTCTCTCCAATCCAAAATATCTATCTGAAAAATTTCCACTGTTCGCACTGGAACTTCCACCATTTTCCCTTGGCGTGCTAAGTCGTAGAGACGTTTCCCATCCACTTGAATTGCACTATAATTTGGTGGGATTTGCTCAATCTTGCCTTCAAATTGTGCCAGTGCAGTTTTCACCTCTGCCAAACTCAATCCAGCACAAGCTTGAGAACTAATGATTTCACCTTCTAAATCATCCGTTGTAGTCCGCACACCCAAACGAATGGTAGCCTTGTAAGCTTTGTTTTCTGGCAGATATTGCAATAATCTTGTGGCTTTACCAAGTGCGATCGGTAAAACCCCTGTTGCTGCTGGATCTAAGGTTCCTGCATGTCCTACACGTTTGAGGCGCAACAATTTCCGCACCCGCGCTACGCAGTCGTGGGAAGTCCAGCCAAATGGTTTGTTTAAGTTGAGAAAACCTTGAAATAACACAAAATCAATACTTACAGCTTCTAAACTCTATTAAATACTTAGTTTAATGCTCAAAGCATTAATATTTAGCAATTCAAGTTTATTTAAGCATTATTTTATCAGTATCAAGACATTCTCTAAGCACTTTACCGAATAATATCCAAAAAGTGCAGATAACGCCGAGTATTTTCCGCAAATATCACGATGTCATTTCTAACTTCCAAGACATAAAACTGTAATAATCAAGAAATTCCATAGAAAACTTCATGAAAGTTTTTATTGTCAATCAAAGATTTTACCTATAGCGCAATACGGTTCATTTAAGGCTAAAATCCTTTGCCAAAGTCAATTTTTTTAACGAACCGCCAAGGACGCAAAGGACGCAAAGAAAAGGAAGAAACGCTTAACTGAACTGTATTGACCTATAGCGCTTTTAGCAAAACAACTATCAATAGTTTTTACTAACATAAATCAAATGAAAAAATCACTTTTCACTACTACATTGCTTTTTTGCTCTATGTTGATTGTGAGTTGTAGTAACTCTGGCAATAGTGCTTCTCAACAGAATAAAGTTAATCCAGCAAATACTGCAACAGCTACCCAAGTTAATTCTGAATCTATTTCTGTAAATCAACTAGATAATAACAAAAAAAATATTAAGTCAGCATCAACCGAAAAAACATCTCCTAAAAACAATCAATCTAAGGAAATTAAAAACGATAATCCAAGTTCTGGTACTATCAAAGATATGCAAAACGGAGACTTAAAATGCTACGTTACTGTTGTCGATGAAAATGGCAAAGTATATGAAGGTGTCGGTGCAGTCTTTGAGGTTTGCGAACCAGATAAATACGTCAACAAAAAAGTAAAAATGTCTTATTCTCTAGAGAATGTCAGTGATTGCCAAAGTTCTGAGCCTTGCGGAAAAACAATCAAAGAATGGTTGATTAGCAAGATAGAAATTCAAGATAGGTAATTACAATATGCTTTTTAAAATTATCTAAATCAAGTGGATGATGGGGATAGTTGACCAATTGGACATATTTTCGGTAAGCTAACTGTAACTTTAGTTCCTTGCCCCACTTCACTTGACAAAGTAATATTGCCACTATGTAACTCGACACAAGCTTTAGCGATCGCTAGCCCTAAGCCTGTACCAGGAATTGTGTCAACGTTACTTCCACGACTGAAGGATTGAAACAAATTTTCTTGATCTGCGATCGGGATGCCAATTCCGCGATCTTTAATGTAAAAAATTGCTTCTGATTCTTTGCCGATCAGGTGGAATTCTACACTACCTCCATCTGGAGAGTACTTAATTGCATTGGACATTAAGTTAATAAAAATTTGTTGCAAAAGTCCGCGATCGCCCCAAAATCCATGATGATTACCTGTAATTTGAAAAATCAATTCGTGGCGATCGCCTACTGTTTCTCGCTCTTGTTCTAAAAGGTCAGAAAAAAATTGTAGTAAATCAACTGAGGTTGGTTGAAACTTGGGTTTTTCCAGTTCAAGTTGGTTAACCAGAAGCATATTATCCACAAGTTTGGACATATACCTTGCTTTCTGTTCAATTATTCCCAAGAACCTGTGTTGTTTAGACTCATCTAGTTGCTGGCTATGTTTTACCAAAGTTGATGCCGCAGCCAGAATTGAAGTTAGCGGCGTTCGATACTCATGGGAAACCGTTGTAATTATTTGGGATTTAAATACGTTGAGTTGCTTTTCTTTGGCAAGGGCTGCTTGAGTTTGGGCTAACAATTCCGCCTGTTGAATAGCGATCGCTAACTGTACTGAAACTTCATTGAGCATTTCTGCATCATCAGTTTGCCAGTGTCGCTCCCCGGAGTTATGGTGAGCAATCAATAAACCCCAAAGCTTGGGTGTTGGGTTCCCATTGTTGCTCAGATTAATCGGAACTACCAGATTTGCTTTAGTATTAAATTGCTCTTTTAGGCTGACACAATTACACAAGCCAAGCTCATATATATAAGGGATTGGCGAAGGTACGCCCCCCTCTGGGGATAAGGGGTAATGGGTATTGGGTACAAGAGGCAGAGGGGCGGAAGGGCAGAGGGGCAGAGGGGAAATACCTACTGCAACTTCCTCCCTACTCCTCTGCTCCTCTGCCCCTCTGCTCCCCTGCTCCCCTGCTCCCCTGCTCCCCTGCTCCCCTGCTCCAGGGCCAACGCGATCGCACAATGCTACAGTGCTGTATGACTCAACTGATGAGGCGACTATCTTACCATCTGTATCTGGGGCAAACTGATAAACCATCACGCGATCGCACTTCAGAAGTTGCTGTACTTCGGCTACAGCCGTATTCAAAATTTGCTCTAGATTAAGAGACTGGCGAATTCGTAAAGCAGTCGTGGCAATTAGGCGTTGTCTCTCCTGAGTTTTGAGCAGTTGGGCTTGCAAGCACGACTGCTTAATGGCGTTGCGGACTGCTAGTTGCAGCACATCCTGTGTAAGATTGTGCTTGACTAAGTAATCCAAAGCACCCCGTTTCATTACCTGCACAGCGATTTCTTCATCACCGCGCCCTGTCAACATAATCACGGGGACAGAAGTCTTAAATATCTCTTGCTGAATGCGATCGAAAAGTTCTAACCCACTCATATCAGGTAGGCAAAAATCCAGCAAAATGACATCGCAGCGTACTTTTTGGCACAAAGCAAGTCCTTCTTCTGCACAGTCTGCCTCCAAAATCTGGTAGGACTGGTGCGGATCTTTCAAAAGATATCGACGATAGATTTTCCGATCTGCGGCACAATCATCGATGATAAGTAGCGTCCATGTGTCCAACATAAGGTTATGAGGATCAGGGAGCCATATAGATCCCTTTTATCCAGATTGTGTTTTCTTGCATAATTCTAAAAATAATATAAAATAAGTGTAAATAAAATCTAAATTCTTTAGTAATCCTAAAGAAATACCAAATAGTCAAAAACAGGAAAATCGGGAAAAGGAATCTAACAAAGACAAACAGACACAGTGACTCAAAGAGGAAAATGTCTCTGTGTCCTCTGAGCCGTCTCCTTTATTATCATTTTTCCCCTGCTGTTAGATCGACAAAAAATAAAAAAATTAATCCAACACAGGCGGCGTATTGGCTTCAAGCCAGTAGTCTACAAATGCCTGGATCGTCTTTTTTAGTTCCTGAGCATCCATCGGTTTTACCAGATATCCATTTGCGCCCTTTTGGTAGCACAATTCAATATCCTTGGGGTTAGATGATGTGGTAAAAACAACGATGGGGATTCCCTTGAAACTCTTATCTTGCTTGAGCCGATCTAAAATGTCACGCCCATCAATACCTGGCAAATTGAGATCGAGCAAGATTACAGAGGGTCGTAATGCTACTTTTGAGTTGGGTAGGTCTTCGTCCTTAGCGTAGGGATCGTTTCCCTGTTGATAAAGAAACTCTAAAACCTCATCCCCATTCGTACAACGGTGTATGGGATTCTGGACGGACATACGCCGCATTAGACGTTGTAGCATCCGAAAATCTTCATTGCTGTCCTCAACAACGAGCAGCGGTTCATGAAGTTTTTTTGTCATTCGTGGTCTTAAAAGAGCTTAACAAAAATATATATTTGGTTACTATCTTAAACTATTCCAGCGTAAAATAAAAAATTGAGCCAACGCCTACGGTAGATTCAACCCAAATTTGACCGTTATGAAGCTCAACAATCTTCTTAACAATAGCTAGTCCCGCACCTGCTCCTCCACCGTACTTTTCCTGAGAATGGAGCCGCTTAAATAATCTAAAGATAGTTTCTAGGTGATGCTCTGGAATTCCAATACCGTTATCTCGGATATAAAATATTGGGCATTGAGCATGGGGCACAAGAGGCAGAGGGGCAGAGGGGCAGAGGGGCAGAGGGGAAACGATGGCAACTTCTCCCCTGCTTCCCCGTTTACTGAGCGCAGTCGTTGGCGCAGCCTCCCGTAAAGAAGTATGCTCCCCTGCTTCCCTGCCCCCCTGCCCCTCTGCTCCCCTGCCCCCCTGCCCCTCTGCTCCCCTGCCCCTCTGCTCCTCTGCCTCTTCTTGAGAAAAGTAGCCAATCTCAACCCATTGCTCTGTCTTATCGTTATATTTGAACGCATTAGCAAGCAGATTACTGAAGACTTCATTAACCAGGACTCGATCGCATAAAACTGTTGGTAAAGGGCGAGGAATGCGAATATCCACAAGCCCGGAGTCTTGGCGACTAGCACGAAAAATGTCAATTACTTGGTTGAGTAATTCGTTGAGGTCAGTTGCTTGCAAGCGCAGTTGTGCTTGTCCTAACTGCGAGAGTCGCAATAGAGCATTTATCAGAGTTTCCATGCGTACAGACAAGGATACTACTGTTTGCAAGCACTCAATACCATCATCATCTAATACTTGGGCATAGTCTTCTAACAGCACTGTTGAAAAATTATAAATGCCCCGCAAAGGTTCCTTGAGGTCATGGGAAGCGGCGTAGGCAAAGGATGCTAGTTCTTGGTTGCTGCGCTCTAACTCCAGGTTGATTTTAGCTAATTCATCCGCTTTCGAGAGTACAATACCAACGATCGCATTCCTCAAAGCGATCGCACTGTCAAGTTCGCAAGCTTTCCAGGGTAGAGAAGTTAATCTAACCGTTTCTTGCCATTGTTCAAAGGATTTTCGGGGAGATAGGGTATAGCTACCGTCTGCCTGAGCTTGCATGGATTCCTGGGGATTTCCTGCCCAGTGTACCGTTTGGATAACTTCAGGGCGAAACCAAAGAATGTAATAGCGCCGAATTTTAGAAATCCGCAGTAGCAACAAGCCACTAGCAGTATCTTTAAATATCAGCGCCTCTTGGTAAAGCTTCGGCAGAGAATCGGTAGAAAACAGGTTGTCACTAACTTGGGTATCCGCCCATTCAATGAGTGCCTGAACTTCATCAATATTCGGTGTTGTTCCCACAAGGTTAATTTCATTATCCAGACAAACCGCCGCTCCTGAAGCACTAACAAGATCGAGCAAGCGAATTTCCGGTTTGATTAGGGCATCGATAAAATTGTCTGCTTGGGAAATAGATTCTAGAAACTCTGACTGTAGCGATTTGAGTTTTACTTTATAATCCCATTCCGAGTGACTAATTTTGTGCGCTAATTCTGAAGATGCAATTTGTCCCAAAAATTCGCACATCTTACGGACTTCGTAAGAAATATACTTCGGTGTTTGATGGTGGCAGGATATTAATCCCCAAAGCTTCTGCTCTTGAATAATTGAAATCACCAAAAGAGCCTTTACTCCCATATTTTGATGATATTCAGTACAACACCAATCAAAACTCCGTAGCAGACAATAGCTTAAGTCAAGATCCTGATGTGTTGTCGGATTTTCCGTTGGAACTAGTTTGACAGGTTCGGCAGTCAAATCGGGGAGAAATCGGAGAAAGCAGCGCGTGTATAACTCCCTAGCTTGCGCTGGAATATCTGTAGCGGGATAGTGGAGTCCTAAATAAGGTGATAAATCTTCTCGTTTAACTTCTGCAACAACAGAACCCGCTTCTGACTCGTCAAATTGATAGACCATCACCCGATCGAAACCGATGATTTTTTGGATTTCTTCAGCAACTAAATGCAAAAATTCTCCCAGATTGGATGTCCTTTGCATTTTAGCGATCGCTTCACTCGCAAAACTATGAAAGTTTAAGAAACTCACCTCAAATTCCGAGTCAGTTGGTTCTAGCTCCAGAATCACAGCTTCTTCTGTACGATGAGCAATAGCATCAAAGTATATTTCCCCATACAAAGTATTTATTAATACTTTAAAAGCATTAGCGCTGCCAACCTTTTTTACTAAGCACTGCTTGACAATTTCCACTGGTTGAGGTTCAAGTAAATAGCTCAAAGGTTGACCGAGCAAATCTTCTGGAGCTTTGCACAAATACACTTGGGTATTATTGCTAACTTGTAATATCTCTAGCTGATTACTGAGTGCCAGGAGAATGCCATGAGGTTGAATAGAGCCAGGTATGTGAATAGGTTTGCGATCGTGGTTAGTCAGGGCAGTAGCTTGGGCTGTAGTATATTCCGGCTGGCTCATAACTGAACTTATGTAAAGCTGACTTTTACAATAACGCAATTAAATGTCATATTTCTTTAAAGTATAGGTCGAGAAGTATGAGTGCGATCGCATATATCTGTGCTAATTATGGTTTTTACACTAGTTAAGGTAAGTGCAAATAACTAGAAGATGGTGTAGTCGCGTGGCAAGGCTTCCATAACATAGCGAAAATACAAATTATGGTATATTCAAAGTAGATACGTAAAATAGTCCAAAATAGGTGCGTCAAGCTCCGAAAGTATTATATTTGGGTATGAAATTCTCTAAGAAAGCATTTATTTTGAGCTAGTTATGACTACAGTTGTTGCTAAGTGGGGAAACAGTCTAGCTATTCGACTTCCGAAAGCTTTGGCTGAACAAGTTAATGTCAAAGAGGGGACAGATATAACTTTCAGCATTTCAGGCAATAGTATTGTCATCACGCCGCAGCAGCGAAAAAAATATACGCTTGATGAATTATTGGAAGGTATGACTCCAGATAATTTCCATTCTGAAATAGATACTGGATCTGCTGTGGGGAATGAAGTTTGGTAGTTAAACCATACATTCCAGATAGAGGTGATATTGTCAAGTTAGACTGCGGAACTACAAAGCAAATTACGGCTGATTCGATCCGACGTGTATTAGCTCTGGGAACATCAGGAATGTCATTTGAAGATATTGCTGAAACGCTTAATATTGAACTAAAACCTCAAGGGCGTGAGCAGATGGGCTATCGTCCTTTTTTAGTTATGTCGCCATTAAAATACAATCGAATGGCTTCTATAGTTCTAATTTGTCCGATTACTAATCAAAAAAAAGGTCTTAACTTTGAGGTTCCGCTTCCTGACGGAATGATAACCAGTGGCGTGGTGCTAGCCGATCAGATCAAATCACTAGACTGGAAAGCTAGAAAGGTTTTGTTTGTAGAGAAAGTTGAACAGGAGCTAATTGAAGAAGTCCAAGCAAAAATTGAACCTCTGATTTTATAAAGACGCAAATAAATTTTACAGACGTAATTAATTACGTCTGTACAAATCAAATAAAAATCATTACATGCAGCAATGCAACACCAATATCCAACATCCAAAATCCGAAGCTGACTATGGTGTTGGGAACTTTTTTTTTACGGTTTTGGCTCCTTTAATATCCAATAATTGTGCTAATTCAGTTGTATTCAATGACTTGACGAGACTCAAACCAAGAGATTTACTAGAAATGCTTTGAGTGTAAGCGGCGTTAAGGTACGGTGTGTATTGCGGCTTGCCTGCAATGTATGTTTGGAAAAAAGGTAAACTCAAAACATTCATGTAACGACGCGCTTGAGAAGCATCGCCAATCATATCAGCAGGTAATGCTACTTGTTGATTTCCAGGATTTGCATTGCCAATGGTGGAAAAGTGTGTGCCACCAACAAGCATGACGAGATACTTTTGGGAATTTGGCAACCAGGAGAAAGGTAAAATTTGCTCGGATAAAGCTGGTGCAACTGTATCATCACTACTGCTGACAATCATCACTGGAGTTTTAATTTCACTTAAACCAGCTTTGCCGAAAATCGAACTAGTAATGGGATTAACTGCGATCGCAGCTTTTACTCTCTCATCCCGCAGGTTATAATCTTTGCCAGACTTACTAATGCTCAATTCTAAAGCGCGACACTGGAGCAGTAAAGACATATTCCAGGTATTTTGTAGTGCTGCTGGTTGACAGTCTTGTTTTAGCTGCTCAAAGTTGATTTTAGCGCCTGCCAACGCCAAGGCTGTGTAGCCTCCCAAAGATTGACCAAATACTCCGACTTGTTGCAGATTTAGGCGACCTTTAAACCGTGAATCAGATTGATTATCTTTTTGCAATTGATTCAGTATATATGTTACATCCAAAGGTCGGTCTTGAAATTCGCTTGGTTCTGCTACTTCAATGGCGTGTCCATTTAGCAGAGAACGCAATTGCTTGGCGTCACTACCAGGGTGATTGGGAACAACGACGGCAAATCCGTAAGAAGCTAGATGAGTGGCTAAATATTGAAAGTTGCTGCTGTCTAAACCCAAGCCGTGAGAAATGACAATTATCGGTGCAGTCTTCTGGACATTGGGAATGTAAACATCAGTCAATAAAAGCCGATTGCGGGTGGAGTCGAAAAACTTCAGGATGTATTTTTGCGACTTAAATTTTCCCGGAACCTTTAAATCGGGTAATTGCGAGAAATTTGGTTGGGAAATGCTCTCAGCTTCTATTTTAGACTTTTGGGAAACAGCTGCGATCGCCTGATGGGTTTGGTTAACAAGTTTCTCCAATTCCGTAGCTATTTCCAAAGTCTCGGCGACATCAAGGCGAATGCTGCTGGTGGGATATTTACGCAACACATTTAAAAGTGTCAAGCCTCCCGATTCACCAGAGGCTAAAATTAGCGCCGAACGCAAAGTACCAAATCCTGGTTCTGATTGACTGGTTTTAATCACTTGCGCCAATCGATGCAGTAAAAATTCTCCTTGTGGTGTGTAGAGAAGTTGTGAAACTACTACTGGACTAACTTTTACACGATTAAGCAAAATCCGCCGCAATTCTTGAAGCTGTTCTAAAGGCAGATATCGCTGATAGGCTGCTAAGTCTTCGTTAATTACACCTGTTTTGGCGTAGTTCTCTAAAGTCCTGACTGAAATAGAAAGCTCCAAAGCTGAATAAGATGCATAAATCCGCTCTGCTGCCAAGACAGAATTACTAATTCCAAATGTTGGCAGCACCATTGAAAGAACCAGCAATAAAGAATTTTTTCTGAGGGTGCTGGCCCAATTACCAAACAAACTATTCATCGCTCAACTGTTTCGGTGGTCTGGTTTTATCAAGTGTTGGCTTTGGTAGTTATTCGGGCGCCCTGCTTGGTTTACTTAAAGTTATTAGCCTCAACTTTATCAAAACAGAATTTAGGAGTCAGTAGTTATAATTCACGATGAATTATGTATGACTTGCGAATGTAGCTGGCTTCAAATTATGGGTATAAATGGGTTTAAAATCTCTACCAAATCTTAGATTGAGTAGTCAAATAAAGTAGTGATTCCCAATGCCCTAGTAATTTATTCTGACTCCTGAATTTTGATTTTTGAATTCTTTTGCAAGGATATTTCGGCTATAAAGTCAACAATCAAATCCTACAAAGTCACGCAGATGGGTAAAGTATCCGGCTGACTTCAGTAGTTTGCCTTCACTATTAAATCATAACAAATAAAAAATAGTCTGCCTCAGTATTTATGTTGTAGCTTTGAATATTGCACAAATTTACTAGATAAAAAACCTAGTAAAAATCCTGAAAAACATGGCATTTAATCAGCTTTTCCCAAGGCGATCGCTACTGAACCTGTAACTACTAAACCTGCTCCAAATATTGCTATGAGGGTGAAGTGTTCTGGTGGTGTCCAAGAAGGTGCAATAACTGATACAACCGCGACTGCTATTAATGTCACAATGGGAGCTAAAGCTATTACTGCACTTACTCGTGATGCTTCCCAATGTTGTAATGATTCAGAAAAAGCACCGTAAGCAATTAAGGTATTCAAGGCACAAAAAATCAACATTCCTAAATGGAAAGTATCAAGTATCAAAAGTGATTTAACTTTAGCTAGAGGAGTGAATAATAAAGCACAGCCTCCATAAATGACCAACATGATACTGGTGGAAGATAAAGATTGTAATAACTGCTTTTGTGCCAAAGCATAAATAGCCCAGGCTGTCGATCCTAACGCAATTAAAACACTACCTAGTATATATGTGCCATGTGCTGTAATTAAATTCGTTAGTTGTTCGCGAAAAAATAAAACATAACCGCAAATCATTACACTAACGCCAATCCATTGAGACAGCCGATAACGTTCCTTAAAAATTACTAACCCTCCAAAACCTAATAAAAGGCTAGATAATTGAATGAGAACTTCAGCGTTAGCAGGCGATGTTAATGCTAAACCTTGGGTAAACGAAAAGTAATTAATCCCTAAAAATATTGTCGCGATCGCTAATAATTTTCCAGAAGCAGAGCGCAGTTGTTCTAATTTTGGTAATTTGCCGCGTGTCCCTAAATACACAGCAAGCAGTATAAATGATACTAAAAAACGAAACCAAATTACGGTATAGACATCAAGTACTTGTAGAGTTACTGCAAGAGCAATAGGTAAAACTCCCCACAATAACACTGTCAATAATGATAATGCTAGCCCTAAGCGCCACCGACCAGAACTTTGATGTAGTAACATTAAAATATCCTAAAATTAGGACTGATAAGTAAGTTATATCTAATTTAAATATTTAAACATTTTATCAAACTCTTATCGATAAAATATATTAATAGTTTAGTTAATGCAAATTCAATATAAAATAATCAATTTATCCAACTCAATTTATGATTCGTAACCCGAAGAGGGTGTTTTTTTTGTGTTCACGTAAAATTCGTAATTCGCTTGTTCATTTTACATGAATATTAATTTTCAAACTTCCTCGGAAATGTATACTTTATCTCGGTGTTACTTTATAATACAACTATGGGGATTATACCCATAATCAGCTTAGTAATCTTTACGACTGCCTTATCTAGTTACTTATTGCTGACCTCAAGAGGTCGATTTTTGCTCAAATCTTTGGTGACAAAAATAAAGCGGCAAGAGTGGAGATTCAGATATGGCAAGCCTAACTACTTGAGATCGAGATTTTCAAGGACTATAACAATTGCTGCCATTATTCTGGCAGCGGTAATAGCTGGAAATACTGTATCAGCAAAGGTTACAGGCCCGCCTCCAGTTTCGCTCAAGAGTGTATCGGTTCCAGAACCTGACAATCTTGGAGACTTCGTAAAAGACAAAACGGCTGCAATCAAATTAGGAAAGACTCTTTTTTGGGATATGCAGGTTGGGAGCGATGGAAAGACCTCCTGTGCTAGTTGTCATTTCCATGCTGGAGCTGACAATAGATCCAAAAATCAGATTGCTCCTGGGCTTTTGCGGGTCAACGCCGATGGTACAGAGAATCCAGATTCAGTTTTCAATGTCGGCGGACTACCAAACTATCAACTCAAACCAGAAGATTTTCCTTTCCACAAGCTGTCAAACCCAAACGATCCTAAGACTGTTGTATCTGACCGTAACGATATCAGTTCTTCTCAGGGGATCTTCAATACGAAGTTTGTGGATGTCACACCTGGGAATGCAGAAGACAAAGTTACAACTGAGCCAGATTCGGTGTTTAACGTAAAAGGTATCAATGTGCGGCGCGTTGCGCCGCGTAACACGCCAACCGTGATTAATGCCGCATTCAACTTCCGCAACTTTTGGGATGGCAGGGCACAAGATATCTTTAATGGAGTGAATCCCTTCGGTTTAAGAGATCCTAACGCTGCTGTCGTCAAGGCTATAAACCCAATTAGGGTAGAATTTGTAAAAGTCAGCCTCAAGAACTCGTCTTTGGCATCTCAAGCTGTCGGGCCGCCACTCAGTTCCTTTGAGGCATCCGCAGATGGTCGCACTTTTGAAGAAATTGGTGATAAGTTCGGGGGGGTTAATCAATTCGGGCGAATTGACATAACACCTCTGAGGATTGATAAGGGTAAAAAGCTCCCCCGAAAACTTGCGAAAAAGTTACTACCTCTAAGACCGCTAGCTAAACAGATTGTGCATCCACAAGACAGCGTTTTAGGTAAAGATAGTAGATCGCCTCAACCTGGAATTAAAGATAAAACCTACACTCAGATGATTCAAGAGGCTTTCAAGCCGGAGTGGTGGAATTCTAATCGACTCATCCAAGTTGACTCTGACGGTAAACGGACTATTATCAAGAGGCCCGATCGCTCTTTGACGACTAATGAGTACACATTGCTAGAGTACAACTTCTCGCTATTCTTTGGGCTGGCAGTTCAATTGTACGAGTCTACGCTCATTTCCTATGATACGCCCTACGATCGCTACTTGGAAGGAAACACCAGCGCCTTAACCGCGCAGCAGCAACGAGGGAAAGGACTGTTTGAGGGCAAAGCTCTGTGTATTGGTTGCCACAGTGGATTAGAATTAACAGCTGCTTCAGTCAGCAATGTGGCTAAAGAGGGACGAATCAAACGTGCGCCGTTCGGCCCCAAATCCCCTGAAGACACTGGCTTCTTCAATATCGGTGTCAGACCGACCACAGAAGACCCCAGTTTGGGTGGTTATGACGGTTTGCAGAATAACGGTCAACCTAATCCGCTTTCAGAAGCACGATTGGCTCAGTTGGGTAAATTTAAGGATCTCCTGGGCGAAAATCCCCCAACCCTTAATCCACCGTTGAATTCCAGTGAACCTGTGTTTGCAAACGGAGCTTTCAAAGCACCCGGACTTCGCAATGTGGAACTAACTGCTCCCTACTTTCACAATGGAGGTCAGGCAACTCTAGAGCAAGTGATTGATTTTTACAATCGTGGTGGCGATTATGGAGTACTTCCGCCGCTAAATCTTTCACCAGTAGAAAAACAGGAATTGGTCGCCTTTTTAAAAGGACTGACTGATGACCGAGTTCGCTTTGATAAAGCGCCCTTTGACCATCCACAATTGTTTATCCCTAATGGACATGTAGGTAACACTAATTACGTTGTCAATGACGGCACTGGTAAAGCTACAGATGACACAGTGGAAATTCCTGCTGTTGGTAGGAGTGGTAATGGTGGTACACCAAATTTCCTCAGTTAATCTCATTTCACGACGAAATACCTGAATACAGATAGATATGTAGGGGCGTACAGAGGTACGTCCCTATTTTTGCTATTTGGTGCAATTGCGGAGTTTGTAGTGAGGCCTTTAGCCCTCAAGCCAAGGACTAAAGTCCTTACTACGAACTTATTTATCTTACTCAGTGCTGAGTAGTGAGTGCCTTGGCTTAGAGTGAATTACTCAGCACTCAGCACTTTTCAAAGTTGATGTGGTGGACTAGTATCGCTTGACTAACGAGTGGGTAGGCGTAGCCCGCCGGAGGCATCGTCAACTATCGGTTGTATATTACTAACTTTGGTATTGTCTAGGTAATTATAGACTCTTCTGGAAACTTCACGGACAAAATCGCCTGCTCTGCGATCGTAGTTTGGTCTTTGCACCAAAACACCTGCTAAATAGCTTTTGCCGTTGGGCATTTGAATAATACCGGCATCACCGATGATAAATCTCAATGTACCAGTTTTGTGGGCAATGGTCGCTCCTTGGCCGATACCAGCTGGTAGTAAACTATTGGTTTTAACATGGCGCATAATGCCTAAAACTCGATCGCGGCTACTTGGGGAAAGCAAACGATTGTTAAAAACTAACGCCGCCAATCTGACTAAATCTTTGGAACTGGTTGTATTTTTGCCAGGAATGTCTGGAAGTAGATTCCGCATTGCTGTATTTTGCAATCCCCAGCTACGAAAACGTTGACTAACTTTTGTGGCACCACCCAAGCGATCGAGAACCAGATTTGTGGCGGTATTATCGCTGATTGTCATCATCAAGGTAGCAGTTTCCAAGACACTAAATTTAGTGCCGATGGGTTTGTATTGCATAATTCCAGATTCGCCAACCTTTAAATCGCGCCGCATCACTAATTTATCGGTGAGTTTAATTCTACCAGCGTCTATTTCTTGAAAAAGAGCCACTAATAAGGGAAATTTGATTGTACTGGCAGCAGCAAATCTTTTTTCGCCATTAATATCTATATAGTTTCCTGTATCTAAATCTAAGAAAAATATTCCTGGATTTAATGTTTTATAACTTGCTAACAAAGTACGAATTTGAGAAGTAATACCAGCCATCTCTTGACCAAGATTCACAACTCCGGCAAATGTCGATGCATCTGTGGATTTGATGGCAATATCTTCTCGATTTTCTCCAACAATGGGATTACTTTGGCGGTTAAATGAATTGAATTTGAAACTCCAATGAGAACGGGAATCTCCTTTAACTGATATATTTTGGGAAGTAACATCATAACCAGGAGCTAACTCGACGACAAAACGAGTGGTTTGAGAGTCTGGTTTGCCGAGGCGAATTTCTTTCACCGCCTTACCAAAACTTCGTTTGACAGTATCGGAATTAAAATTAGTTCCGGGTAAGTCAATTACCAATCGATTAGGATTATCTAATAAAAAGGCTTTTGGTTCTATTCCCGAAGTGGTAGTTAGGTCTAATTGGTTTTGGCTAGAATCATAGTACCAAGACTGTAATTGTGAGGCTTTAGCTTGTCCTGCAACTAGAACCAAACTGCTTAAACCAATCGCCAGTAGATGTGATTTCATGTTGTGAATGTGGGTGTGCAAGTAAGGAGAAACTAATCAGGTTTACTTAGATTGTTTTCTGATGACTGTGCTGAACTTCCGGAGAAAAAGTCATAAATCCCGTTGAGTTATTTTGTGAGATGATGTTTGGGATTAGATAAGCACGATAAATCATCATTACTTATTTAAAGTAAATCGCTGACAGTTTGATTTGTGGTGTGAGTTGACAACAACAGAAATTGTTAATCTAGCGGAAGGACGAGCGAAGGATTAATTATGTTTCCAACTTATGTTTTGTAGAGAGAGAAAGTAAAACTTATTCACTAAAACCCTAATACATATAGATTTCGCGTCAGGGCACGGCATTGCCTATAGGTGTCAACTTAATGTGAAAGCCAGCTTAGAACCAGCTTTTAGATATTGTCTCGTTCCCAGTTGGAGGCTGGGAATGTCCTCCTAGAGGCTCCGCCTCCTTTGCCTACGGTGTACACACAAGTCTCTTGACCTGCACCTTTGATGCATCGACCTGCACCTTTGATGTATCGATTTGCATCTTTAATGCATCGACCTGCACCTTTGATGTATCGATTTGCATCTTTAATGCATCGACCTGCACCTTTAATGCATTGACCTGCACCTTTAATGCATTGACCTGCATCTTTAATGCATTGACCTGCAAAAATTAACCTTCTCTAATACCATTTCTTTGTGAGGCTGGACCAAACCTTTTTAATATCATGTCCGTATAATTAGTTATGATTTCCTCAAGTCTTGCACCCCACCCCCAGCCCCTCCCCGCTTGCGGGGCTACGGTGTACACACAAGTCAGACCAGTTTTAGTTTTATCCCAATACGCTTGGGATAAGCCAGAAACCCTCATGTAGAGACGCGATTTATCGCGTCTAAAAAACTAACACGTTAGAGAGACGCGATAAATCGCCGTCTCTACAAAGAATGGACTCGTCAATTATTCCTTGACAGACTACTATTTCCGAAATGTGACATCAGCAATGTATCAAACCAGAATAGGAGAAATCAGGGGTTTCATAAAAACATCTACTTTTCCTTATTTGACGAAGCTTGACAAAATTAATCCCTCTGGCTGGTTTGACTAAAACTAAACTGTCCCTCGAAAAAAGTTAGTTGACATCTCACGTTAAAAAAAATCAGCCACCCAAGGAGAACTACCTGCAAATATTTGCGTAGCTGTTGAAATAGCTGTTTTTGTCCCATGCAGTTTTCCGGCTATTTGCAAATGGTAGGGTGTGAACAAACTTGTATATATTGGTGCTAGTTCTCGGATATCTAGCTGCAACTCACCTTTTCCACCTTTTGTAACTTCACCGCGTCCATTGGCAACAGAAAGAATGAATTTACCATTGTTTGCATCTAGCAAATTATCTTGAATATCTAAGTGCAATTCAGTTTCAATTCCCGATGGATAACCCCGCATCTCCAGCGCCTTGACTACATCTACTACCCGCAGCATCCAACGCATCGTATTCTTAAGTTTGGCAGTTTGCTCTGGTAGCAGCAATGTCAAAGAATCAATTGCAGAACTCCTCCATCGCACGCGCTCAATTTGGGAGCGATGACTGGCAAGAAAAGACCAGAATGTTTGTGCAGCCGCAGCTGTGAGAATTACCCAATCTTTGATTCGCAAGATTGCGCCATCTTCTGTTGAATGTTGGCTAAAGAGAATGTAGCCTTCGGGTTTCTCTTTTGTACCGATAAAATATGCGTAAAATATTTCCTTCTCATCTGGTTGGATTAAGCGCTCCCAGATTGCGGGATGTCGGTCTAAATATCCATGCGTTAGTCTTGCCTGCTGCTGATATAGTTGATGAAATACTTGATGATTGATACTCACTATTCGTTCTAAAGGTAGGGGTTGCTCTCGCACTTGGATACTTTTAGTTGCAATTTCCCAATTACACCAGCTACCCCCTTGCTCATACCCGACTTTTCGATACAAACTTTGCACAGCTGGATAAAGAGCAGAGAGCGGTATACCTCTAGCATAAAGTTCCTTGAGCGTCTGCTGCATGAGAGCGATCGCACCTCCCGAACCACGATACTCTGGAGCAATACCCACTACGGCAATTCCCGTCATTGGTACACGCTCACCACCCCACCACTGACCCATATCCAGAGTTGCCAATCCACCAATTAATTGCTCTGACTGACGAATAATACGAAAATTTTCTACACCAATCAGGTTGATGTAAGCTTCCTCGCCACCAACTCCGCTGATAAAACACTGCTCAAAGATACTCCCAAGCTGCTGAATATCCTGTGGATGGGCAAGAGTGCTGTATTCAAATTGAGCCGTCATCTCTCATACCATTAGTAGGACAAAAACACAATCACACTACAGCAGATGTTGCCCTAATACTTGAGCAATTTCATCGCCATAAAGCCCCGGAATCAGCCTCAATTATACTACTGCACGTTTGGTTTTAAATGTTGGAACACCTATACCGTTTCTTTGTGAAGCTGCATATATTTATCTCCCGCGACGCCTACCCTCTAAAGCATCTTCATGGAGAATTGAGATTACACTTGTAAAAATTTTTAATGAGTTACTTTAGGAGTGTTTATTCTATTTTTAGGGCAGTTGCTCTTAACAAACCACTTACAAAAAATATGTCAACAAGTTGGATTTACCTTATATTAGCAATCCTCTTTGAGGTTTCAGGCACAACTTGCATGAAATTATCGGAGGGATTTACTAAAATAGTTCCTTCAGTATTAATATTTGTCTTCTATGGACTTTGTTTTACTTTTTTGACCTTTGCTCTCAAGAGACTTGAAGTAAGTGTCGCCTATTCTGTCTGGGCTGGATTGGGAACTATTCTAGTAGCTCTTATTGGGATTATTTGGTTTCGGGAATCTGCCACATTCATCAAACTTGTGTCGATCTCCTTAATTATCATTGGGGTAATTGGGATCAATGCAAGTCAATGA